>JBIOKC010000019.1:0-22079 GCA_044451425.1 Thermodesulfobacteriota bacterium | reverse complement strand
TCCCCTGACGGTTACAAATCTCTCCATCATCATCGGGGCTTCTATAACCCCGAGAACGGGCTCTCCTTTGTGCCATAGGGATATGGAGACGGCGAACATCGGGTTTTGATCGGCGAAGTTGCTCGTACCGTCGAGTGGGTCGATTATCCAGAGCCAGGGCGACCCTTTGTCCACGTACCCCGTTTCCTCTGTGACATAAGAGTGCTCGGGGAAACGTCTTTCGATAAGTTGCCTGATTATCTTGTCGGCGACTGTGTCGTATGCCAGCTTTACCTCTTTGACTGTGCCGCGCTCGCCCGGGTCTTCCTTTCTGAAGCTCTTTAGCAGTCTCTTTCCCGCCTTAACCGCAATTCTCACTGCCTCCTTGAGAAGCTTCCTTTCCTCTGCCGGCAGTTTCTTTTCGAGTATACGCATCGCTTATACCTCTTCATATCGTTCTCTCCGTCACCGGAATAATGTAGACTTAATAATATCAGATACCGGAGGAAATATGGGCAGCCCTTACCTGGAAGGGGACAAGGCGCTTGAGAAGCTGGGCGACCTGACCGAACTTATATTCAGGACTGCAGAGGGAAGCGGTCCCGGCGGGGAAGACCATCAGTTGATCGAAGAGCTACTGCGGGATATGAGCACCGCCCTCATGGGGAGGGATCTCGACCTAGCCAGGAAACTCGTGATGCGAATGCTTACCGAAATACTAGGATACGATGAGGTCAGAGCCGAGTTTATTATCAAAAATCACCTGAATAAAAATGCGGGATGGGATTGAGCTGTTTTGGTCAGTCTGCCCAGCGTATGAAGCTATTCAGGCGGTGTTGCTGATCTGTCCGGTTAGTCGTTTTCGTCCAAAATCCTGTTTATCGCTTCGACGAGATTACTCTCAATAAAATCCGCATAACATGAATCTAAGTCTGAGCCCGTTTGAACCTGAATCGTTCTAAGCCCCGAGTTTTTACCCGCAAGCATATCGATATCCGAGTCGCCCACCATCCATGAACATGTTTTAAGTATATTGTAGGAATCGCATATTGCGTCTATCATGCCGGTCTTCGGCTTCCTGCATTCGCAGATCACGTTGTAGGGGGATAATGTACCGCGGGGGTTATGCGGACAGTACTCGTATTCGGTGATGAAAACCCCGTTATATTTGAGGATCAGGTCGAGGCAGTGGTGGAGTTCCTCGACATCCTTTTCGGTAAGATGTCCCTTGGCTATCCTTCCTTGGTTCGTCACGACGAAAAGCAGAAATTCGTTCTCCACTAATTTTCTGAGCGCCCTAATGTAGCTTTCCGGAATGTAGAAGTCTTCGACCCGATATATATACTTTTCGCCCCCGTGAGGCAACAGTATAGTCTTGTCTCTGTCGAGAAACACGGCCTTTACACCCATAAGTCCCCCGGTGGAGAATCACCACCTTTACATTTTAACCGTTAAGGGGTTCGAATCCAATAAAAGCGCTTTAGTGATATATTCGGTTTTCCGCGCATTAGGCTTGGATACGGATAATAAGTTAAACAGGCTCTTGGAAATGGGTTATATATGGGATGGCTGCGTGTAGATACTCGGCAGGTTTATTTGATCGGGGTTTTGAAATATTTGTCCTTTACTTCTTTGGGAAGGTGTTTCTTCAAATATTCCGTAACTGCTTCTCTCACAATTTGGGCGGGCCTCATCTGCAGATGCCACTGGGATTCGTTGAGCATATCAACGAATTCTTGAGAAGCCTTCACATATATTGCTTTTTCAAGTGGCTCTTTCTTGCTCTTTTCCTTCTTTTTAACAACCATATTTTAAATATATAACATAGGACGGATATAAAATGAATAGATGATTTTCAGGTATCGCTGATTTTAGGTTTCCCGGCAAGTATAACAAGTGAAAATATACAATGTTCACTGAGGATTATCCCGAGTCATGAACAGGGGATGAATTCCCGGATTTTTTTACTCTCGGACTTCCGACTATTACGCGCCCGGCCTTGCTTATAATGCTGTTATGCATAGGTTATAAATGTATAAGGAATTCATGTGCCGAATATCCGGTAAATTTTAATATACGGAACGGTTGTGATTTGGCCGCGGAATCAAATTGAACGTTACCGCGCCATAATAGTCGGGGAAAATACGATGAAATGGTCAGGGAAGATAGGCGAGTTTGCGGGCATAGGCATGTATATCCACGCGACATTTTTTCTCATATTCGCTTGGATCATTCTCATTCACTGGAGCCAGGGGCACAACCTTACAACTATATTATCAGGGATTATATTTGTCATGGCGCTCTTCCTGTGCGTGGTGAAGATAAATCTGCCCTCGGGGGTATTCCCGTTTACAAAGCCCTGCTGACAGATTACGAGACCGTAAAGCCTGGTGATACGCTGAAACGCCTGGTCGAGCTTACGATGTCGGGCTCACATGCCCTGGGATAACCGTGAACAGCGCATCCATGCTCATTAAATATAACGCTGCCGGTCTCAGGGCCTATAATTGGAAGCTGGTATTATTATCTTACTGTAGACTTCGATCTTCGTTAAAGGATCCAGGTATGATGAATAATGAAAGAAAAGACTGAAACATTAAATAGCGAACAGCGTAAAACCTGCCGTCTCCACGTGACGGACATGAGCTGCGCAGGCTGTGTCGAAACGGTCGAGAAGACTCTCAAAGCCCTGCCCGGGGTGTCTGATGCCCAGGTTAATTTCGCTGAACGAACTGCAACCGTGACAGGCGATGTTTCGCCGGACGTTCTCGTGAGCGCCGTCGGCAAGGCCGGCTACACGGCATCGGTGCTTGAGGACGAGGACTCCGAGTCCGAAAAGGAAAGTGCCGAGCTCGGGCATTACAGAATGCTCCTCCGGCAGACGGTTGTATCGGGTGTAATAAGCGTCCTGATTTTCGCCGTAAGCATGTTTAATCTCCTCCCTTCCGTCGATTCTATAACAGGACAGATTTCCTGGGGTGTCGTATCCATTCTCACCATTTTCGTCCTTGCCTACGGCGGGGGCCGTTTTTTCACGGGCGCATTGAAGTCCTTCAAAAACCATAATGCGAACATGGATACGCTGATAGCCGTGGGGACAGGCGTCGCCTGGTCCTATTCGACTTTCGTATTGTTCTTCCCCGGTTCTGTGGCCGATATGGCGAGGCATCTTTATTTCGAGACGGCAGCGCTGATAATAGCGTTCATAAACTTGGGCTCCGCCCTCGAAATGAGAGCTCGCGGAAAGACTTCTCAGGCGATCAAGGGTCTCATAGGTCTTCAGCCGAGGAACGCGCGCGTGTTGAGAGACGGGAAGGAGGCCGATATCCCCATAGGGCTTGTAATCTTGGGTGATGTAATCCGAGTTAGGCCGGGCGAGAAGATACCGGTCGACGGGGAAATAATAGAGGGCTCATCACACGTGGACGAATCCATGCTTACGGGCGAGCCTATTCCGGTCGAGAAAAAGAAAGGTGACGCTGTCGTAGGCGGGACGATAAACAAAACGGGCAGCTTCATGTTCAAGGTAAACCGGATCGGTAAAGAGACCGCGCTCGCGCGGATTATCGATATGGTGCGAAAGGCCCAGAACACGAAGCCCGAGATAGGACGGCTCGCGGACAAGGTCGCCGGTATATTCGTTCCCTCTGTCCTTATCATCGCAGTAATTACAATGCTCGCGTGGTTTAATTTCGGTCCTTCTCCCCGAATCACATATATGCTCGTTACGACCATGGCGGTGCTGATAATCGCATGCCCCTGCGCGCTGGGTCTCGCAACGCCCATCTCGGTGATGGTCGGAGTGGGGAAGGCCGCTGAATACGGCGTGCTCATCAGAAAGGGGGACGCGCTCCAGCTTGCGGGACAGCTTACGATGATCGTCCTCGATAAGACGGGGACTATAACCGAGGGTAAGCCTGTATTGACATCTATAGAGCCTTCTACGGGACTCAACAGTGACGAATTACTATCGCTTGCGGCGAGCGTGGAAAGAAGCTCCGAGCATCCCATCGCGGTGGCGATAGTCGAGAAGGCGAAAGATAAGAATCTTGCGCTCAATACGGTCGAATCTTTTGAAGCTCTGTCCGGGCACGGCGTGAGGGCTGTGTCAGGCGCGAATACGTTTCTCTTAGGCAACCGTAAATTGATGTCTGACAATAAGGTTGATACGAGTTCCATGGACGATACGGCGGAGCGCTTGTCAAAGCGGGGACAAACGGTAGTGTTCGCGTCTCTCAACGGTAGCCTGGCCGGCGTGCTGGGGGTATCCGATCCGGTTAAAGCGGATTCGAGGGACGCGGTGAAGAGGCTTCGTAAAGAAGGTATGAAAGTGATAATGCTTACCGGAGATAATCGTGTTACGGCGCAGTCAGTCGCGGATGAGGTCGGGGTCGACGATTTCATTGCGGAGGTACAGCCGGAGGGGAAGGCCAAGGAAATATCGAAGCTTCAGGCGAGAGGCGAGAAGGTCGGAATGGTCGGGGACGGTATTAACGACGCGCCTGCGCTGGCGGGGGCCGATGTCGGTTTTGCAATAGGGACAGGGACTGACGTAGCGATAGAGAGCGCCGACATAACGCTGATGAGGGGGTCGCTCCACGGAGTCGCTGATGCGGTTGCCATCTCTAAAGCTACGTTGAAAAACATCAAGGAAAATTTATTCGGAGCTTTTGCCTATAATACGCTCGCCATACCGATCGCGGCCGGGATTTTATTCCCCTTTACGGGTCTCCTTTTAAGCCCGGTCATAGCGGGCGCCTCGATGGCGCTTTCGTCCGTTACCGTAGTAACGAACGCAAACAGGCTCAGGTGGTTTAAACCGTAAGCGAGGCGGAGCAATGGAAATAATAGTGAACATAGCGGGAATTATTCTCGCCGCATTCGTCGTCTGGTGGTTCTGGATCTCAAAAAGCCGGACCGAGGCGCGAACGCGGGGGGATGTAGTCAGCATTGTCGTAGATTCAGGCGTGTACGACCCTTCCATCATCCGCGCCTCTGCGGGTAAGCCGCTTACACTTCGCTTTATCAGGAAAGACCCAAGCCCCTGTGCCGAAAAGGTTATATTCAGCGGCCTCGATATAAGCGCTGACCTCCCTATGGGCAAACCCTATGATCTCCGTTTCACTCCCCGGAATGCCGGCGAGTACGAATTTACATGCCAGATGGCTATGTACCGCGGCAAATTAATCGTTGAAGACGACACGGGGTCCTGAACGATTCGCCAATGCGCTCCGTCTACGTGTTCGGGATGGTCTTCTCACAGGCGGATTGTTTCCGCCGAATTTTCAAAAAGACGTAAGAAGCCCGTGTTCTTTAGTTAGAAAAAAGCAGGGAGCTTCTAGGGAAGGAGCCCGAGTAAGATCTATTGAGAAATCTTGTTGACCTTGCTGGCTTGAAGTCCCTTGGGGCTTTCGACTACTTCGAATTCTACTTCATCACCTTCGGCCAGGGTTCTGAAGCCTGATCCTTCGATGGCGCTGTAATGAACGAAAACGTCTTTACCGTTGTCCTGCTCGATGAATCCGAAACCTTTAGACTCGTTGAACCATTTAACCTTACCTTTCAAATCAATTCCTCCAAAAAATAAGATTCATCCAAGAGTACATAGTTTTAATTTTTAGTCAACTGGAATATTTTTTTGTCTCATTCGGATGCAATTTGACATTAAAACATAATCTATATAGCCTAAATCCCCGGCGATTTGTTAACGCTTCAAGTTGAAGATGTGGAGGAGGTATTTTTACAATGGCTGAAGAAAGACCGAATGTTGTTAAAATGAAAGGCAACCCGATGACACTCCTGGGGCATGAAGTCAAAGTTGGAGAAAAAGCACCTGATTTCACGTCGCTCGCCGGGCTCGGTGATATGAAAGGCAAGGTAAAAGTGTTCAACGTCGTGATTTCTGTCGATACTCCCGTTTGCGACGCTCAGACAAAGAGGTTTAATCGTGAGGCTGCGAATCTCGGCGACGATGTGGAGATAGTGACTATAAGCATGGACCTGCCTTTCGCTCTTAAGCGCTACTGCGCTGCAGAGGGAATCGATAAGGTCAAGACCTTGTCGGATTATCAGAACGCATCGTTCGGCGAAGCTTATGGAACGCTGATAAAGGAAAACAGACTGCTCGCCAGGTCTATATTCGTCGTCGATAAGAACGACACCGTCAAACATGTAGAATACGTAGGCGAGATAACGCAGGAGCCCGACTACGAATCCGCCCTGAAAGCCGTTAAATCATCACTTTAATCGGGATCCGATCGGGCAGACTGAAAGAAACCTATATACGGCGCTAGAAATTTCTTTTCGGGCGTTGCGGGATATATAAGCCGGATTCCGTGGTTCATACCTTTAAAATCCACTCCCGGAGATGTATCCTTAAATATAAGGGGAAGTAAATTTGACGAGGAGGCGCGATAATGGGGTTCGGTAAAATGATTTCTGGTCTCTTTAAGAAAGAAGAGAATGGAGAGACTCCGGTTCTCGATCACGGTCGGGGAGATATTCTGACTGACGGAGCGGAGAATGACGGTATTCAATTAACCAAGACACCGGAACCCCCTCCCGGTAATAGCGCTACCAGAGAGGCGCCCTCTAATAAATCCGTCTCAGGCTCGCCGGATACAAGCAGTGCCGTTAAAGCACCTTCTGCCGATACCGGCAGCGAAAAGCTGTCTGAGGAGAAAGTCCTCGAGGTGTTGAGTAATGTGTACGACCCGGAGATTCCGATCGATATAGTGAATCTGGGCCTTGTATACGGTATTGAAATTGACGGCGGCAATGTCCGCATAAGTATGACGATGACCGCGCCTGGGTGTCCTGCTTCGACCCAGATAGCGGGTGAGTCCAAAATACTGATCGAAGAGCTTCCTGGTGTGAAATCCGTGGAAATTGATGTCGTCTGGGACCCGCCCTGGGACCCGAGTAAAATGAGCGAGGAAGCTCAGCAGAGCCTTGGAATATTCTGACAGGTATAGCTTCTGGCAACATCCGAGCTTAAAAGGCATAATTTCACTATGCCTCCCAATACAAAATCAATTTTCATAACCGGTACTGACACCGGAGTGGGCAAGACGGTCATTATGGCGGCTTTAGCGTGGACGATGTCGAGCGCTGGGAAAAGAGCCGCTGTAATGAAGCCCATACAGACGGGCGCCCGCGGGTCCGGTCTCATGGACATCGAGTTTGTGGAAAAGGTGCTCGGCGCAAATTACGACCTCGATGAAGTCTGCCCCTACCGTTTTCCGGAACCGCTATCCCCTCTGACCGCGTCAATGATTTCAGGAAATGAGATTGACATAGAAAAGATCAAGAACGCTTACCTCAGGCTTGAGTTGGCTAACGAACTCGTAATTGTGGAGGGAGCGGGAGGGCTCCTTGTACCGATACGGGAAGATTACCTAATGTCGGATCTCGCATTGGAGCTCGGGCTCTCTTTACTCATCGTCACCCGTCCGGGTCTCGGAGCACTGAACCACACTGCTCTCACTGTGGAGTCTGCGAAATCTAGAGGCCTCGACATACTCGGTGTTGTCATTAACCGTTTTCCCTCGAATCCCGGGCGGGCCGAACGCACAAACCCCGCGCAAATAGTGCGGATGACGGGAGTTCCTCTCGCGGGGATGTTTCCTTCAGACCCTTCACTGTCCGTCGAGGAGGGAAGGATAGGGAAAATAAGGGAAATTGCTTCAGGTGCTTTCGTTCCGTCTCTTTACGGCACTTTTGACTATGCAAATTTCATAACTTCGCTTGCGAAATTCGACGGCTCACTCTAGTAATAACCTGGCTTAAGTATCGCAAACCGCTTCAAAATATCCTGTTTCCAATATTGACATATAACGGGTGTAAATGAAACTTGACAGATTGCCTCGGTATGATATACATAGTAGGCGTTTTTCGAGTTTTAGTTAGAAACTTTCCAAATGGATACACTCCATAGCTTAAGGTAAAGAGGATGAGAAAACGGATTACACTGCTATCGCTGCCTGTCCTGGCTCTTATTATTTTTCTTGGTCTCTACTTTTTCGACTTCAGCGCTCAAAGCAGCAGTCAGGGTCCGATTCAGCCCGTAAGATTCAGTCACAAAATCCATGCCGGCATGGATAATGACCAGCTCCCCTGTCAGTACTGCCATAGTTACGTCGAAGTCTCGCCGAATCCTGGAATACCTTCACTTAAAAAATGTATGGGGTGCCACACTCACATAGTCGGGCGCGACGTTGACTACGATTTTGACGGGACGACTATCAATATCAAGAATGAGATTGCCCAAGTCAGGGAATATTGGGCGAAGAAAGAGCCGATTGCTTGGAACAAAGTGAATTCGATGCCAGGATATGTTCACTTTACACATAAGAGGCATATTCAGCGCGGCTTCGAATGCAAAACGTGTCACGGTGATGTTGCAAATATGAATCAGGTGTATCAGGTCAATAGGCTCAATATGGGATTCTGCATCCAGTGTCACACGCACAATGCCAAGGACCAGGAGGAGCTGACTCACCTGAAGGACTGTCTCACGTGTCATTATTAATTGGAGGAGGAAATGTCTCAAGATAAAAAGGGCGGTATTAAGAGAAGGGATTTCCTTAAGATCATAGGAGTTGCGAGCGGCACGGCTGCTATGGTCGGTGCCTGTTCCAATCCTGCGGAGCAGATCATCCCTTATGTCATCCCGCCTGAGGGTATCATCCCCGGAGTACCTAACTTCTACGCTAGCACATGCCGGGAGTGTCCGGCGGGCTGCGGTATGATCGTGAAGAACCGCGAGGGACGGGCGATCAAGGTAGAGGGGAACCCGGCCAACCCGATAAACAAGGGCTCTAGCTGCGCAATGGGTCAGGCCATGCTCCAGGGGCTCTACAACCCCGACCGTATACGCTCCCCGTTCAGCAAGAACAACCTCGGAAGACTGCAGCCCGAGGGCTGGGATAACGCACAGCAGATGCTGACGGATAAAATCGAACAGGTCAGGCAGAAAGGCGGCAGCGGAAGGATCGTATTTTTATCGGATCATATCGAGGGAACTCTCGGGAATCTGGTTGACGACTGGATGTCGGCACTCGGCGGAAAACACATATCCTATGAAGTTTATTCTTATGAGCCGTTAAAAGAAGCGAACCGCATAGTGTTCGGAATAGACAAGCTGCCTACTTATAACATTGACAAAGCGAAATATTTACTTTCATTCGGAGCCGACTTTATAGAAACGTGGCTTTCGCCGATGCTCTACACGAGGCAGTTCAGCGATATGCATACCTATAAGGACAAATCCATGGGTAAATTCGTCTTCGTAGACCCGAGGGCTTCCCTCACAGGGGTGAGCGCGGACGAATGGGTTTCTATAAAACCGGGGACCGAAGCCTTCCTTGCGCTCGGAATAGCGAACGTCATAGTGAGCCGGGGACTCTCGCCGAACGGCGGAGGCGGGTTTGCCGGGCTCCTGAGCGGTTATACTCCCGACAAAGTTTCCTCAATGACAGGTGTGCCGGCGGGTACTATTAGCGATATAGCGAAGGAATTCTCTTCAACGCAGCCGAGCCTGGCTGTCGGCGGCGGGGTTGCGAGCACAGCTACTAACGCTACTGAAACGGTCGTCGCGATAAATATACTAAATTATGTGGCAGGGAATGTCGGACAGACAATTGATTTCGGAAATACCCTTACCCTGTCGAAGGTGAGCTCGTTTAAAGATCTCTCGGCGTTAGTCGATTCCATGGCTAAGGGAGAGGTCGACATATTATTCGTATACAACGTAAACCCTGTGTTTACTCTGCCGAAGGCGCTCGGTTTCGAAGACGCGATCGGCAAGGTGCCCTACGTAGTCAGCTTCTCGAGCTTCATGGACGAGACGACGGAGAAGGCGAATCTCATTCTTCCCGATAACACAACGTTAGAAAGCTGGGGCGATTTCATCCCAGATGAAAGAGTACACGGATTGATGCAACCGGTGATGACTCCGGTATTCAACACGAAGGACATTGGGGATGTGATACTCTCCGTTACTGCGAAGCTCGACGGCCTTAAGGACAGATATGCACAACATACGTTTTATGACTATCTCAGGAACTCATGGAAACAGGTCTGGACGAGTGTTAGCGGAGGCGGGGACTTCGAGGCTTTCTGGAAAGACGCGCTCGAGAAGGGCGGTATTTACAGAGATGTGAGCCCCGTTCAGGTATCGGCAACCGGAAATGTTTCGGGAATATCATTTTCAGAACCCGAATTCACGGGGGACGGCGATTACTATTTCGTAGCTTATCCGTCGTATAAATATTACGATGGGCGAGGGGCTAATAAGCCGTGGCTCCAGGAACTGCCCGAGGCGATCAGCACAGGAGTCTGGGACTCGTGGGTTGAGATACACCCCGATACAGCCAGGAAGCTCGGTGTAAAGCTGGGTGATTTTGTAAAGCTAGAGTCACCTATTGGATCATTCGAGACCCAGGCCTATGTGTATGAGGGTATAAGGCCCGATACGCTTGCGGTTATGGTCGGTCAGGGGCATACGAGCTACGGAAGGTATGCGAAAGACAGGGGAGTAAACCCCATCACCATACTTCCCGTATTAACAGACAAGATTACGGGCAGTCTCGCCTGGCTGTCGACTAAAGTAAAGGCTTCGGGAACGGGGAGAAACGCCCAGTTCGTACAGACGCAATACACCACGACCGAGCATGACAGGGATGTTGCACAGCAGGTTACGCTCACTGAGCTCGAAAAGGGCTTACACCCTGAAGAACACGAAGAACCCGATTTCTATCCTCCCAAAGTATATGCGAGGTATCAGTGGGGAATGGCGATAGACATGCAGAAGTGCACCGGATGCGGAGCGTGCGTCACGGCCTGTTACGCTGAGAACAACATCCCGTTTGTCGGTAAGGAGCTCGTCGCCAAGCGGCGCGATATGGCGTGGATCAGGATCGAAAGGTATTTTAAGAAATCGGATAGCAAATCGGGGTTCGATACGATATTTCTGCCGATGCTGTGCCAGCAGTGCAATAACGCGCCCTGCGAGCCCGTATGCCCCGTATATGCCACATACCACAACCCCGAGGGTCTTAACGGGATGGTGTATAACAGGTGCGTGGGGACGAGGTACTGCGCTAACAACTGCGTATACAGCGTGCGGAAATTCAACTGGTTCTCGTACAAATTCCCAGAGCCACTCAACTGGCAGCTTAACCCGGACGTTACAGTCAGGGATAAGGGCGTAATGGAGAAATGCACGTTTTGCATACAGAGGATCAATTATGCCAAGGACCAGGCCAAGGACAAGGGCAGGGACGTACTCGACGGTGAGATCCATACGGCATGCCAGCAGTCATGCGCTTCGGGTGCCATCGTTTTCGGGAATTTAAAGGACCAGGAATCCGAGGTTTCAAAGCTTTCTGAACAAGAACGTCGATATAAGGTGCTAAATCAGCTTAATACAAAGCCGAATATTACGTACCTAAAAAAAGTCAAATGGGATAAAGCATAATGAGCGAGCAAACGTCATTAACTTATTCAAAAGTTAACGAAGATGTATTACGGATGCTTGATAAGCCTACTATCAAGTGGCTTGCGCTGTTCATACCCACACTCGGGTTTGTCGGCTTCGGACTCTTTTGTTTCCTTTATCAGGTCTATACGGGGCTGGGAGTGGCCGGTTATAGGCACCCCGTATTCTGGGGAGTTTATATTACGGACTTCGTTTTCTGGGTTGGTATAGCGCATTCTGGAACGCTTATTTCCGCAATACTCTTTCTTTTCAGGGCTAATTTCAGGGTTTCCATATACAGGATAGCGGAAGCGATGACGGTTTTCGCGGTTCTGACGGCAGGGCTTTTCCCGATAATACACCTGGGAAGGCCGTGGTTTTTCTACTGGCTCTTCCCGTATCCGAACCAGAGGGAGTTGTGGGTGAATTTCAAGTCACCTCTCCTCTGGGACGTATTTGCCGTCAGCACATATCTGACGGTCAGCTCCGTGTTCTTCTTTGTCGGTATGATTCCGGATATAGCCGCGATTAGGGATAAGGTCGTAGAGGTTCCGAGGAAAATTGTTTACACGATACTCTCATTGGGTTGGAAAGGCTCCAATTGGGAATGGCTCCATTATTCGAGGGCATATCTCTACTTCGCCGCTTTCGCTACACCGCTCGTTCTATCGGTGCACAGCGTCGTATCCTGGGACTTCGCGATGGCGGACCTGCCCGGGTGGCATACGACTATCTTCGCCCCATATTTCGTAGCGGGAGCCATCTTCTCCGGGCTCGGTATGGTCATTTCGCTCACTGTACCCATAAGAAAAATCTTTAAACTCGAGGAATACATAACACTCGACAACTACGACGGCATGGCGAAGATGATAATACTCACGTCCAGTATAGTAGGATATGCGTACGGATGTGAATTATTCATGGCGTGGTACAGCGGAAACCCCGCGGAATGGGGGCAATTCTATTACAGGATGACGGGCCAATACGCCCCATTTTACTGGATAATGATAATATGTAACGTAGTAATACCTATTCCGCTCTGGTTCAAAGCCGTAAGACGAAACATAAAGGTATTATTCATTATCTCCATATTCATTAATATCGGCATGTGGTTTGAAAGGTTCAACATAATCGTGATTTCACTGTCTCAGGGTTTCGAGCCGGGGGCGTGGGGAATCTATAAAGTCTCGTGGGTCGAAATGGGCATTACTGCCGGCAGCTTTGCATGGTTCTTCATGTTCTTCCTGATCTTTATCAAGACACTGCCCGCGCTTTCGATCTCTGAATTAAAAGAGATTTTGCCTATACCGAGAAAGGAGGCAAAACACCATGGATAACCAGGGGGTTCTGGGAGTATTTTCTTACCTTGACCTTACGGTCAAGGCGATTAAGAAACTGAAGGACGAAGGCTTCAAAAACCTTCGTGTTTTTTCTCCCATGCCTAACCACGAAATAGAAGACGCAGTCGGAGCGCCCGAGAGCATAGTTCGTTTCTTTACACTCTTCGGCGCCATGCTTGGCGCAGTCTGCGGTGTCGGATTTACGGTACTCACGTCTACTTCCTGGCCTCTTCCCGTAAGCGCGAAGCCCATTGTATCGTTACCGCCATACACTGTAATAATATTCGAGCTGACCATTCTGATGGGGGCGCTTGCGACCCTCCTGGGGCTGCTCGTCAATTCACGTCTCAGACGGAACGCTCCGATCACTATGTATGATCCGAGGTTTTCCGAAGATAAGTTCGGCATCATGGTTACCTGCGATAAGAATAATGTGAAGAAAGTTGAGGAGATTCTAAATTCCCAGGGGGCTGAAGAAATAAAATTCGAAGGGGTTTGAGCTGTCGTCTCTCAGGAGGTAAAACGGGTTTGTCAGTGAAGAATGTGAAATATTATGCAATTTTAATATTGCTCCTGTGTTTATCGGGAGCTTCCAAGGCAGGGGCATTCCCATGGAATTTCGATATGTATATACAGCCTTCGATACTGCCTTATGAAGAACCGATAGCTTATCCGCAGCTCTCCGTGTCCACGACGGGTCTGCGGATAGAACCGCTGCCCCGTGAAGATTTCGAAAAGATCACGGAGAACCCCGTTCCCGCGACCGAGGAGTCTCTCAAAAGAGGCGAGCATCTCTTTAACACGTACTGTTTTGTCTGTCACGGGAAAGAGGGTAAAGGCGACGGACCGGTAATCAAGAGGGGGTTTTACCCCATGAACCTTACCTCCCCCGCGGTCATCGCGAGAACGAACGGATACATATACGCATATATCAGATACGGCGGAAAGGTCATGATGCCGAGCTATCGAGAGAACATCACCTCTCACGATGCGTGGAACATAGTCAACTATGTGAGGAAGCTACAGGGGAGCCCGAAGACCGAACAACGGACAAACTCCCAGGATAAGAATAAAGCAGAGGAGACCGCTCAGTAATATGGATCAGCTTATAAGAGATGAAGTACTTGCCAAGAGATCGCGCATACCCTCTTCGGGCATATATATATTTCTCGTAATAGCCGTGATCGGTTTCGGCGCGTTCGTATTTCAGATTCTTGGATCCGCTCCTCAGAACGCGTGGGAAATATTCCTCGTGAACTTCCTTTTCTGGACAGGCATCGCTCAGGCGGGGATTGTATTTTCGTGTATCCTCCGTATTACGAACGCGAGGTGGGCACGGCCGCTTCTTCGTGTAAGCGAAGGGCTCGGATCATTTCTGCCGATATCGCTGATACTGCTGCTGGTAGTGTTCGCCGGGAGGGATTACATACTCCCCTACGCAACCCATCCTTTTCACCATCCCAAGGACATATGGCTCAATATGACTTTCGTAGTCGGACGCGATGTCATCGGGTTCGTTGTTCTTCTTATAGTAAGCTCGTGCTACCTTTATTATTCCCTGAGACAAGACCTCGGCGGAGTGAGTCAGAAGCTGGAAGGGCTCGCGGGCTGGGTTTCATCCGGGTGGAGGGGGGATGAAGAAAGGAAGCAAATCTGGATAAAAATAGGCAAGATCGCACCTGCCGTACTAATCTTATACGCTCTCGTTTTCAGTTTTTTCGCATGGGATTTCATGATGTCTCTGGATCCTCACTGGTACAGCACGCTGTTCGGCCCCTTCTACTTCATGGCCAGCTTCGTGGCGGCTTTAGGGACGACGATTATTTTCTCGATTCTCCTGAGGCGGAGACTCGGGCTCGATGAATATCTCGACGATAAAAAGTACCATGATATGGGAAAGCTCCTCCAGGGCTTTTCACTCTTCTGGGTATACCTGTTTTACTCGCAGCTCCTGCCAATATGGTATGCGAACATGCCGGAAGAGACATCGTTTGTCATAAAGAGGGTACAGGAAGAGCCTTTCAAATCGCTCGCGTGGGCGGTACTAAGCTGCTGCTTTATTTTCCCTTTTGTTGCCCTGATCCCGAGGACGAATAAGGTTGTGAAACCTATAGTCGTGTTCATAGCTTCCGTTTCGCTGACGGGCTTCTGGCTTGAAAAATACATATTGGTAATACCTTCCCTATCAAACGCGATAAACATCGGATTGGTGCAGATACTTATTACACTCGGATTTTTGGGCGCATTCGTTATGACTTTCCTGATTTTTATGAGAGCGTTTCCGTCGATTCCTGTCGGTGACCCGTTCTTTGGCGGAAAGTCGGGCTCGGGAGGACATTAATGGACGAAAGAGACTTGGATACGATTACGCAGATAGTTGTGGCCGCCATATGTTTGGGGGTAGCGGGTTTTATATCCTTAATAGCGTCTGTGGCGCTCTTCGGCCCCCATATTGCCCCCCTAATGAACAAGCTCCCCTGGTAGGACGCGTTGAATTGCTGCCCGGCGGGGTATATTTGAATATGGGCCCACACAACAATAATTCCCTGTCAGGCCCTTTCTAAAGCTCAATTATTTGACATACCGCCTTTTCCGATGCAAGAATCTTAAGGAATAAAATCAAGCTACATCAGGAGGACGTTATGGCTAAAAAACCGTCAGCATCGGGAAAAAAAGCAAACGGGGCAAAATCCCCGAAAAAGAAAACCGGCCATCATTATGAGAACATACTATACGATAAGAAGGATAGGGTAGCCTACGTGACGATTAACCGCCCGGAAGTGCGTAATGCTCTCAATTCCGAAGTGCGGGAAGAGCTTGCAATAGCGATTGAGGATGCATGGATAGACGATGAAATAGGCGTGATCGTACTCACAGGCGCGGGCGGGAAGGCGTTTTCTGCGGGAGGAGATTTATCCTGGATAGTCGATCCCAAGAAAAAAGTTGACGCAAAGTACATGCTTGTCCATTACAGGCTGGCTACGGCTATGCGGTGCTGCGGTAAGCCCATTATCGCAAGGGTCGACGGCTACTGTGTAGGGGGCGGGAACGAATTAAACATGCTGTGCGATCTGACCATAGCATCAGACAGGTCGATTTTCGCACAGGCCGGTCCTCTCGTCGGCAGCGCGCCAATCTGGTACGGCCTACAGCAGCTACAGCACTCGGTAGGGGACAAGAAGGCGAGGGAAATAGTTTATCTGTGCAACAGGTACACGGCTGAGGAAGCTATGAATATGGGCTGGGTAAACAAGGTGGTTCCGGCGGAGAAGCTTGACGAAGAGGTGGGCGCCTGGTGTCAGAGCCTGTTGGAGAAGAGCCGTCAGTCTCTCAGGATCGCCAAACTGCAAATAAATTTCATATCCGACATGGCTTACCCGCAGATTACTCACGGGCTAGAGCTCGCTAGGTTCTTCCTGAAGGCGCCCGAGATGGTGGAGGGGGCTACTGCATTCCTTGAGAAGAGAAAGCCCGATTTCTGGGGTGTGGATTAAGCGTTCATATAGATAGGAGTACTGGATGTCTAAAGATGCGGAGATAAAATTTCTGGTCAAGGTCGATAATAAGGGCGTACCGAACGAGATATACTGGAGCGCGAGCGAAGCGGAGTTCGAAGGTTTCGTGCCTTGTGATTCACTCATGATCTCGGTATGGGATAGGGAGGAGAAGAATACCATGAGCATAGACCTCTGGACAAGCGAGATGCAGGTTGGGGAGATGAACGCCCATTTCTATTTTACTTTTATGAAGATGGCCGATACCTATCAGAGAGCGACGCGGAATAACGAGCTTTCGGATATGATTAGGAGTTTCGCAAACGAATTCGCGAAAAAAGTAGACGAGTTTGCGAGAAAAACAAATTAAATCGAAGGCTCCTTCATTTGAAAACCGGCATTACCTCGCGAGCGAAAAACCGAATCGTATCGCGGTTCATTATGTCGGAGAAGAAAATAGTATATTTCGTAATTCCTTTTCTTTCGTTCTCTTCGATTTTCTTTATGCACTGATCGGGCGTTCCGACAATGCCTATTTTTTCTATATCCCCAAAGAACCCGTACCTCATCTGGGCCTTTGGGAGCTTTTCTGATAGCTCGGCCTTATCCTTTGCCAGGACGCAGACCGTCTGCTGAGAGGTTCTGATGTCGTCCGGGTTTCTGCCGATTTTGTCGCAGTGGGCTCTGAGAGCTTCGAGCTTCTTCCCGAACGCTTGACTGTGGTTAGCCGGGCAGTTCCATTCGTCCGCATGTTCCGCAACGATCCTCAGAAGGTGTTTTTCTCCCCCGCCTCCTATGATGACAGGAGGGTGCGGCTTCTGGACGGGCTTAGGATTGCAGTAAGCTTCCTCTATCCTGTAATACTTTCCATCAATACTCGGCTTCTCCTCGGTCCACATTGCCTTTATTATTCTTAGCGACTCGGATAACTGTTTAATCCTCGTTACGGCGTCAGGGTATTCGTAACCGTATGCCATGTACTCCGGCTCGAACCAGCCCGCGCCAACTGCGAACTCTAACCTGCCGTTACTGATAACGTCGAGTGTAGACGCCATTTTTGCAAGGAGCGCCGGGGGTCTGAACGAGTTACAGAGCACCATCGTTCCCAGCCTGACATCAGTAGTTACTGTGGATAGAGCCGACATGAGCGTCCAGGCCTCGTAAATGTCTAGATCCAGGCCGCCCATTCCTAGAATGTGGTCGTAGAACCATACGGAGTGATAGCCAAGCTCGTCGCAGAGCACGGCCGTATCCCGGATTTCAGAGAACTCAATCTTCTGCTGTCGCAGCATGACGCCGAAGTCTATCCTGGCCATCTTTCTTACCTCGCGATTATTAAGTTTCCGGTCGTATCAATTTAACAGAGCGAAATCGGGGATTCAAATACTCCATATTCTATATATGTTTTTTTGTTTGACACCAGTTGTTAAATCCTATAAGTTTAGTGGCCGATGAAGCAGGAGGGTTTGTTCATATGAAGAACCTATATATGACTTTGTTCCAACGTGGGAAATCGGCGCCGCGACGGCTCGTGTACGGAATTATTATTGTTTTGATGTGTGTTTCTTCGGTCTTTCTCGCTGCGGGATGCAAGCAGAACGAATCGAAGCAGGTCGAGAGCAAAAGTAAAAAAAGTGAAGCAGAAGGAGGTAATCCGGTGGTTATAATGTCGACATCGAAAGGGGATATAAAGATCGAGCTTTTCAAGGACAAGACTCCGATCACGGTCGAGAACTTCCTATCGTATGTAAACGATGGGTTTTATGACGGGACTGTTTTTCACCGCGTTATACCGAACTTCATGATTCAGGGCGGAGGGTTTACTCCGGACTTCACTCAGAAGCCGACCAAACAGCCGATAAAGAACGAGGCTACAAACGGGCTTAAGAACGAAAGGGGGACGATAGCGATGGCCCGCACACAGGTCGTGGACAGCGCGACGTCTCAGTTCTTTATCAACCTTGCGGACAACAGTTTCCTCGATAACGGGGTCAGGGATTACGGGTACGCCGTATTCGGCAAGGTTATCGACGGCATGAACGTCGTGGACTCGATAGCCGCAGTCGAGACCGTGCACAAAGGAATGTACGGAGATGTCCCGAAGGAAGACGTAGTGATTAAGTCTGTCAAAGTGGTAAATCAATAAAGACGAATTGATTTATCCGGTACTACGAGGGGGAAGGGCTGTGGCGAGGAATTATCATTCCCGTCTATACCGGCATGTGCAGGATCGGCGTCAAAAAAACAGATTATTAAGGGGCAAAAATCTTTCAGGGCCGAGGTGGAATCGAAAGATTTTAGCCTTCTTTTCGAAAACCATACTACGTGTGTGATTTTTGCTTCTTTGTATCAAGACGAAGTAGAAGACCTCAATAGATCGAGCCCAAGCACTCCCCTGAAGCTTTTTCTATGTATCGGACACGGGCCGTACTTCCTGATAGCTTCCAGGTGCTCTCTGGTCGCGTACCCTTTATGAGTTTTGAAATTGTATTGCGGATAGAGTTCGTGGTACTGAACCATTAACTCATCCCTTGCGACTTTCGCCACTATAGATGCCGCGGCGATCGAGCAGCATCTTGAGTCTCCTTTTATTATCGTTTTCTGCGGTATTGGGAGAGAGGTCCTCTGATTACCATCGATTAGCAGGAAGTCTGGTTTCCTGTGGAGATGGTTTACGGCTTTTTCCATCGCGAGGAGTGACGCTCTCAGGATGTTGATACTATCGATTTCTTCATGATCGACTATCCCGACCGCAAGCGCCAAGGCCGTGGAGTTTATTTTCTTGAGCATTTCCAGCCTCTGCAAGTGAGTTAACTTCTTGGAATCGTCGAGACCTTCGAGCGTAAACACTTCAGGTAGGATTACTGCCGCCGCTACGACCGGTCCTGCAAGCGGCCCTCTTCCCACTTCATCCACGCCGGCTGGGACTTTCCCCTTTGCCCAGATTTCTTTCTCAATCACAAGATCGGGTGGACTCATAGGCTCCGTCATCCGTCCCCATGCCCCTTATTATTAAGTAAATTAAAGCAGACTCTTCTATTTTATACTTGAAACATCGTTTAATTCAGTATCCCGTAGTCGGTGAGTTCGGTTTTGAGCTCGTTGTAGTACTTTTCCGACATCTGGCAGAGCGGGAAGCGGTATTCATACGCTATTTTATCCATCATGCTGAGCGCGGCCTTGACCGGTATCGGGTTCGTTTCGAGAAAGAGCGCTTCGTTCAGCGGAAGGAGCTTATAATGGAGGTCCTTTGCCTTCTCGAATTCCCCAGCGGAGAACAGATTGTAGAGTTCCGCAACGTCCGCGGGTGCGACATTAGCCGTGACCGTTATAAATCCCTTAGCGCCGATTGCCAGCAGCGGGAAGTTCAGCACGTCTTCGCCCGAATACAGCAGGAAGTCCCTTCCGCAGAGGTAGAGTATTTTGCTCGCCTGAGTGAGCGACCCCGAGGCCTCTTTCACTCCGATAATATTCTTGCAGTCCCTCGCCAGTCTCACAATCGTTTCGGGGTTCATGTTGACGCCCGAGCGTCCGGGGATATTATATAGAATAATGGGAATGCGGACCTGGGACGCGATCTGCTTGAAGTGGAGGTAAAGCCCTTCCTGCGTAGGTTTGTTATAGTAGGGTACAACCAGCAGGGCCGCATCGGCTCCGATCTGCTCCGCGAACCTCGTTAGCCTTATGGCTTCCTTTGTGCTGTTGGAGCCCGTTCCCGCGACTACTGGTATGCGTTTTTTAACCACCTTTACCGTGAGCTCGATAACGTATTCGTGCTCTTCATGAGATAAGGTTGGGGACTCTCCGGTCGTACCGCAGGGAACGATACCGTGAGTTCCGTTCTCGATCTGGAATTCAATAAGTTCCTTTAGCGCGTCTTCATCGATCTTCCCGTTTTTAAACGGTGTCACAATGGCGACTAGAGAGCCGTAAATCATATAAAACCTCCTCTGACTAGCTGCATTTCATTATATTGAGGCTGCGGTTTAAATCAAGGAATGAATGAAAGAGTCGAGCGGGCGGGATCGCGCGGTACGGATCATGAATGTTGAAGTCTTACGCCGCACTCCGAGCAAAAATTACTGCTCATGAGGATTCTGCTCCCGCATTTACTGCAGTAAACGAGCGATTTATCCGTGATTTCTTCGTGCGTATTCCTTACGTGTCCGATAGCCTCGTTAATCGTTAGTTCGAGATCTGCACAGTGGTGTGAAGCCTGTTTAGGGAACTCTATTATATCTTCGTGTCCGGGAGTGTTGATTGTGATTTTGGGCTGGGAATTGTCGAGCTCGAAATATACTTGCGTAATGCCTGCGAGCGGAATGTCCCTGAATCTTTTAAACCCGGATGAATTCCTGGCGATTATTATTCTATGGTTCGTCAGTATGAACCACGAATTAAAATACGTATTACTGTCCACAAATCTGGGGGCTTTGTATACGGCCCTCCAATTTAGGATGGAGGCGAGGATACGCTCCTCGTCTTTTATATATTTTTCGACCCCGCTCCTGATCCCGTGAGGAAGCTCCGAGAAGTTCCTAGTCTCGAACACGCTGATGAGGTTTTTCACTTTGTCCAGGATCGCCATTATATATAGTCCTTTATCAGGAGCTCTGCGATCTGGATAGCGTTTAACGCGGCCCCCTTTCTTAGCTGGTCTCCCACAACCCAGAAGCTTAAACCTGCGGGTACGGTGTAATCCTCCCTTATTCTCCCGACGAGGCATTCATCCCTGCCTGCGGCGTCGATCGGCATCGGGTATTTGAGATTTTGAGGCTCGTCGACTACCAAGACACCCGGGAATCTGCCGAGGGCTTCCCTCGCTTCCCTGATCGTGATCCTCTTTTCCGTCTCGATGTTTACAGAGATCGAGTGTGCTCTGAATACGGGAACTCTCACTGTAGTGGCGGTCACCGCTATCGTGTCGTCTTCTAGTATCTTGCGGGTTTCGTTATGGAGCTTCATTTCTTCCTTCGTGTATCCGTTCTCGAGGAAGCTGTCGATGTGGGGGAGGAGATTGAACGCTATCTGATGCGGGAAGGTCTTGGCGTGTATCTCTTCGGAATTCGCCCAGGCGAGCGTCTGATTGCGGAGCTCTTCGATCGCCTGAGCGCCAGCCCCCGAGACAGCCTGGTAGCTTGACGCGACCACCCTTTTTATCCTGCCGATGTCGTGAAGGGGCTTAAGGGCCATGACGGTGACAGCAGTAGTGCAGTTCGGGTTTGCGATGATGCCCCTTTTCTTATATTCCGACACCGCGTGGGGGTTTATCTCGGGCACCACTAACGGTATGTCTTCTTCCATCCTGAACGCGGAGCTGTTATCGACGACTACCGCTCCCGCGTCGACTGCAGCAGGCGCGAATTCCTTGCTCCTCGCCCATCCCGCGGAAAAGAGCGCTATATCTATCCCGCCGAATGAGCTCTCGTCCAGCTTCTTTATTTCTATTCTGCCGCCGTTGTATTCAATGTCCTTTCCCGCAGACCTCTCGGACGCAAGTAGTGTGAGCTCTTTCACGGGGAAATTCCTTTCTCTGAGTATGTCCATCATTTCCTGCCCGACTGCTCCTGTCGCTCCTACTATTGCGACGTTATAACCACCGCTCTTCATTTATTCACTTCCTCCTGATTGAATTGCGCGCTGCCGGCCTGTGTTACCGGCAATATTTTTTTTCGATTTTGCTAACTTTCTCAATATTCGGCTTCTCGTTCTCTTCTGGAGCGGCGCTAAACCAGGCGTCGAGTATTTCCATCGCAACCACTGGCGATGTCGTCCTCAGGCTCATAG
>JBIOKC010000018.1:0-22635 GCA_044451425.1 Thermodesulfobacteriota bacterium | reverse complement strand
GTGTATTGCAGTTCTCACACGTGGGCCTGAGTTCTAACATACATCCCCCTCAATATGTGAACTTGAACTCCTCATCTTCATAACGCTTATGCAGCTCTTTGTTCGAGCACGGCCTGGGCGAGTTTCTCCGCCTTATCTATTCCGTTTACGGACTCCCCGGAAATAATCTTGAGCGCCTCCTCTCCGATCTCGAGGGTGATGTCGAAGTTCTTCCTCTTCGTTTTCTCGAACTCGGCTATGGGCGATACGACATTCTTGATAAACCTCAAGAAAGAGTCCATCGTCCTCCTCCTCACCTTACCGTACCCCTTTACCATAGATGCGCTTTTCGCGACGAGGCACCCTACCCTGTAATCGAGCGACACATAATATTTGACCGAGTCCGTATACTTTGCGATCAGAGTATACTCTTTCCTGAACCTATAGGAGTAAGGCCGCATGAATTTCATCTTTGTCAGAAACCAGAGTCTGACGAATCCCGAGAAAGAGGTGGTTGTCGGAGTCTGTCCGAAAGTTAGCGGTTTCTTTATCGGCCACAACTTCTTAAAAATTCCCGTCTTTGTAAAACGAACAACCGGTGCGACGAGGAAATAAGGCAATAGACCGTATATCTCCTCGGCGTCGGGCTTCAGGTAATCGATAACCTTGAATACCTGGTCATCCCTCAACCTCATCTCCTCTTTTATTCTCTTGAACCTTTCCGATTTAATCTTGAGCTCCGCAACGCGTATCCCGTCTTCGAAGCTCATGAGCAGGGCTAGGTTCTTCGCGAAATATTCGGTGAGCATGAAACCCCCGCCCTTCGATTTTTCGTCCATATCGTAAACACTCCTTACGCATTCCACGTAAGCATCAGCGTATCCGGCGTCCTGATATTCGAGCAGCCTGAATACGGACTCCGCTAAAATCTCTCTCAGGTTGGGCGGGAACACGGTTTCGAGCTTAGAGACCCTCCCAAGATATTTCTCCCTTTCATATTCATCGAGCTTATCCGCTCTGTCCTGTACGAAGCTCTCCCAGACGACCGCAGGTTTCTTGAGCTCGGGAACCTTTTGAGAGTATACGTACTCATACCCTACGTCGAACGCCCTCAAATTGGTCTTTACGGCAACTCCTACCTTCTCAATCGAATTGACAAAAGAGCTGCGACGGAGCGGCATAGCGCCCGAAGCCGACAGCGCGCCGTATAGTACCGCGTTAACCGCAAGCTCGTCCATGCCGTTTTCTTTCGACATCTGAAGTGCATTCAGCTCTATAAATTTGGATGAAAAAGACGACGCTATCTTTCTCAAATTCTCGTCAGAGTATATACCGCTGCCGACAGGCATTTTTTCGAGTGTAGAAAATATCCTGTGAGAGCTCGTAATTATTGTTGTCTTATCGGAGCCGTAGCCAAGTTGAAGCGCCCTGCCGAGCTCGAGGAATTCCTGAGCTATAACGATATCGACTTCTCCTGGTACCGGGTATTGAGCGAATATTACCTGCTTGTTTTCGGAAGCGGACCTCGGATGGGCTTCGAGGTAGTAAACAGTAGAACCTCCGCGCTGGGAAAGGCCGGGAAGACTGATACCCTGAACGTCGTAATCCTCAAGGAAAAACGCCTGAACCAGCCACTCGGTGAGCACCCCGCCGCCCTGTCCTCCGACAGCGGGGATTAAAATTTTTATTAAGTCGCCCTTATTCTGCATCATAATTCAGAAGACGATACTTTTCGTGAAATAGTACAACAAATTCCATAACTTAAAAAGAGAACGAAGAAACTCATATTTCAGTATAAGGAGAGAAGCGAATGTATAAATTGTCATATTCGTCATCCCTCCCGTGGGGAAGCTTCTTATTAAGCACAGACACGAGGAGCAGCTCGTCTAACCTGACCAGCCGTTACGTGAAACGAGATGAAGCAAAGACCTGTTTATCTTTGTCCCTATCCGGTCCAGCATTGAGGGGTTATCGATTATCTCAACTTTATAAAACGACGGGCATAGCACTGCCGCATGTGCTATCTCTCCGCATAGACCGCAGCCCACGCACGAATGCTCTATGTGCGCCACAGGGTCGTCCCTGAGTATAGTGGGGCTGTCTTTGAGCGTGAGCGACGGGCATCCGTTAAATCTCATGCATGAATGGTCGCCCGTGCACAAATCGGGGTCTACCCCGAGTTTTTTCTGCACCATACGCCTGCCGTTTTTAATATTCTTTTTAAGAACTATCTTTTCTCTTCTGGTTTTCTCCAGCTGACATTCGCCCCTCGATATAATCACTCTGAGCCCCTCATCCTCTTCGTATGCTTCACCGAGCACTTCCATTGATTCCTTCAAGTCATATGGATTCACAGTTTTGATCCACCTGACACCCGCCCCTCGGAGCGCCTTCTCAATATCCATACCGACGCTCTCCTGCCGCATATTCTTGCCTGATGCCGGGTTTTCGTGATGCCCCGTCATCGAAGTCCAGAAGTTCTCGAGTATTATCAATATGGCGTTCTGATTATTGTAGACAGCGTTCGCTATGCTCGTCGTAAGCCCGCTATGCCAGAAAGTCCCGTCCCCCATGAACGATATGAATCTTTGATTCGACATCCTCGACAAGGCTCCTGCGGAAGCAAGACCTATGCCCATGCCGGTAATCGAATTACTGAGGTCAAACGGCGGAAGACCGCTCATCGAATAACATCCTATGTCCGATGCGTAATACGACTTCCCGTAATCCTCTTCGAGTATCTTGATAGCCGTAAAGATCGGCCGCTCCGGGCATCCGGTACAAAAAACCGGATTCCGTTTGGTGACAGGTTGTTTTAAAAAGCTCCCGGCTCTGTCCTTGTGCTTTTCCGTGAATTCGCTTCTTTCCTTGATCCTCTCCTTCTCGTAATTAGACAGAGTGTTCCTGAGCAGGAAATTCCCGACGCCCTTCGCTATATGATCGGGTGTGTACTCCCCCGCCTGCGGAAGTATATCTTTACCGAATATATCGAGACCGAGCTTCGCCCTCTGAGCTATAGCCCTTATCTGCTCCTCTATGAGATTGGGCATTCCCTCTTCAACTATTAACACAGCTTTCTTATCGCGAAGGAACAATATTATTTCTTCCGGTACAAGAGGGTTGGTAACGTTCAGGTTCAGTATGGGTATTCTGGATTCGCCGTAGAGACTCGCCTCGCCCAGATTATAGAGGCACCTCATAAGGGAGTTGAATATCATTCCGTGAGTGATAATACCCATACTCGTATCGGCGCCATCGAAGAACTCATTAAGCTTTCTTTCGAGTACGAACCTTCTGGCGGCGGGGATTCGCTCGTGGTACTTCTTTTTTTCATGATCGAATGTGAATGGAGGGAGCGGAATTTTCTCGAGATCGGTTATAAGGTCGTTGAGTCGGTGTTTCATGCTGATCGCCGGGGTCAGGTTTTCCTTACACGTCATCTTGTTCCTGATATGAGCGACTCTAGTGGACAAAAGAAACATTACAGGCATATTCGAGTATTCCGACAGCTCAAACCCGACCTCGACCATCCTGGCGAGGTGATCCAGATCCCCTCTCGGGTCTATCACTGCCATCGTTGACTTAAGCGCGAACGGGAGAGCCCTTTCGGCGACGCAGGTGCTGTCGCAGCCGTAATCCTCACCGACTATTATCATCGCCCCGCCCATCACGCCCGACGACGAAATATGCGAAAGCGCATCAGACGCGACGTTCATGCCAACGATCTTCCAGTTAACCGAACCGCGTATCGGGTAGCTGATGGAAGCGGAAAGAAGGGAAGCCGCGGACGCCTCATTGCCGGAACAGTCGAAATAAATTCCCTTATCTTTGAGTACAGGCTCGTACGAGTCGGAGATGGCATCGATGAGCCCGGCAGTGGGCGAGCCCGGATAGCCTCCTAAATAACTGACGCCCGATTGCAAAAAAGCCTTTAGTATGACAAGGGGGGTATCACCGAAGAGTATGTCTCCTTCTCCGTAATTCAATTGCTCGAGCAGTTCTTTTGAGTAACCCATGACAACTCCCGCTCCGAAGCCTTTTATTATAACCCGGAGCCTATACTCTACCAGAAAAGGGGTTTTTATGCCAGGGAAAGCGACCCTTCTAGGCGTCGGCTATTTCACAATCCGGATATACCTAAACTATCCCTAATCTCAAGAAAATAATCCTTGAGCGCCTCCTCCTGCTCCCACGTAACGAGGTGAAAGGGCCTCTTCAACTTGACTACATCAAGCGCTGTCCCGGGGTCAACTTTCATTTGATGTATCAGAAAACAGGCAATCATCAGATTGGTCCTCCCCATACCCGCATAACAATGAACCACCACCCTTCTGTTAATAGAGAGCTGAAATTGTACGAATGCCGCGAAATCCGAAAAATCACTGAGTGCGGGTGCCTTCAAATCATCGATTGGTATATGTTTTACAATAAAACCGCTGTAATCCCTGAAATATTTCTTCTCTTCGAGACTTATGATTACTTCAATACCCCGCTCTCTCAGGAATTCCATGTCGTCCTCATGGTGATAAAAGAGCCCTGGCCTCTCCATTCCGGCAAGCCTGTCTTCAATAACCCAGGAAAACCTTTGCGGCATAATCAGACCCTCCCCCTTTTGAGCTCGGCAACGTATATATCGGCCCGTCTCGTCGGCTCCGGTATCCTGTACCCCGTGGTGCACTCAAGGGCGATTCCTCTCGCTGAATCGGTATCTATCTTATGACCCAGGGAAATGAAGACAGGCTTTTTCCCGTCCCTAGTCCTGAGGACAGAACCGATTACCTCCCCGCCCTTAGACCTGAGAGGCGTCCATGAACCACTTTTCTCCCCGGGCTCGTCGTAATCCCCGTAGAGCTTCTTTTTGGCGATTCCCATAGTGGGGATATCCAGCAAGACGCCTACATGGCATGCAATGCCGAACCCACGCGGGTGCGCTATACCCTGCCCGTCAATTATCAGGAGGTCGGGTTTTTGTTCAAGCTTCTTGAAGGTCTCGATGATCGCGGGCCCTTCCCTGAACGCGAGTAAGCCCGGTATGTAGGGAAATTTCTCATTGCAGACGGAGTAAATCCGCTCAATCTCGGCGAGGTCCGGGTATGAAAACAATATAATCCCGCAAATGAGCTTATTCTCGCTCTTCATTAGAGAGAGATCGGCGCCCGCAACCGTCTTCAGCCGTCCGAACTCTCTTCTATTTATGACTTTTTTGCTTAGCTCTCTCTGGAGATCGGAGGCGCGGGAAACAGACGGCGCACCTGCCCCGTAAATACCTTCGAGAAGGTCTATATCAAGGTCTATATCAATGATGCCCATAAATATCCCTTATTACCCTCTTGAATCTCGGGGCATAAATTAGCTCGAAAGCGAGCTCCTTTCCGGGAAAGAGCCTTAGCGCAAAAGTCCTGACCTTTTCGAAGTGTTCGAGGGCTTCCTCCCTCGTCAGATTGGTCTGACACATAACGGATATGGTGAAATCGACCATAAACCTGAGCAGCCTGAGCTTCCTGTTTTCCTCCGCGATTTCTTCAGGGGTCGGAATTTGTTTTTCCATATCGGATCTCGCCCGACGACACTCGGACCGTGAATATCGACAGTAAAAAGTATACATGAAGCATCAAAGAGATTTACTTTATTCATCCTGATCTCACTTTGACCGTATTTGTCCGTCACAATAAAATTCGGTAGAATCAATCGGCATCTCTTACAGCCCGAGAGAAGTGATATGAAGCTCAGAATGGCGTTCGTCATGGACCCCGTGGGGACCATAAATACCGAGAAAGATACGACATACGTTCTCATGCTGGAGGCTCAGGCAAGGGGGCACGAGGTCAGCTATCTCGAGCTCAAGGACATTTTCGTAAGAGATGCGAGAGCGTACGGCAATGCCGCCGGGATCAAACTCAAAAGGGGCGCCGATTACTATAAGCTCGGCCCTTCTGAAAAGGTAAGCCTCGATACATTCGATGTAGTATGGATGAGGAAAGATCCCCCTTTCAACCAGGACTATATCTACGCAACTTACATACTCAGCTTGATTGACAAGAACAAAACGAAGGTGATAAACGAACCCCGCGGTATCAGGGAATCCAATGAGAAGCTCTACACACTCTACTTCCCGGAATGGATACCGAGCTCGATAGTAACCAAGGATATAGCGCAGCTCAATAAATTCCTCTCAGAATCAGGAGGCGAGATAGTGGTGAAACCGTTAGACGGCCACGGCGGGGAGGGGGTGTTCTATGTCCGTGAGGGGGACCGGAACTCAAACGTGATACTGGAAACTATCACAAACCTCGGAAGACAGTATGTGTTGGCGCAGAAGTTCATTAAAGAGGTAAGCGAGGGGGACAAGAGGATAATACTATTAAACGGCGAGCCGCTCGGCGCGGTGTTGAGGGTGCCCAAGCCGGGGGGAGAATTCAGATGCAACTTCCACTCAGGCGGGAGTCCCGCGAAGTCGGAGCTTACAGAGAGGGATTTCAAAATCTGTAAGGCTCTCTCCCGGAGACTCAGGAAGAACGGTCTGTACTTCGTCGGAATCGACGTCATCGGCGGCTATATAACAGAGATCAATACGACGAGCCCAACGGGGATTCAGGAGATAAACAGACTTAACGGAGTGAAGCTCGAGGAAGAAGTAATCGATTTCGCGGAGGAGCTATGCTCGCACTGAGCATTCACCGCGCGTAACTAACTATAGCGGCGCGCGGCAGTCGGGAGAATCGAATGAAAATCACGAGAGAAGAAGTAATAAAGGTAGCCGAGCTTGCGAGGCTCGATTTTAATGAGGCGGAGCTCGAAAAGTTCGCCGAGCAGTTAGGCAGCATACTCAAGTACATCGGGAAGCTAAACGAGCTCGACACCAAAGATGTCGAACCCACCTCACACGTGCTCGATGTAGCCACACCGCTCAGGGAAGACGCAGTCGAGGAATGGCTGACAACGGGAGAGGCACTTGAAAACGCGCCGCAGGAAGATGACGGCTTCTTCGTCGTACCGCAGGTAATCGAGGATTAAGGAGAGAGTTCAATGGAACTCCCGTTTCTAACGATAGGAGAAGCATCGCGGCTTATTAAGGGAAAGGAGATTTCTCCGGTAGAGCTTACGCAGACGGTCCTCGACAGGATTACGAAGCTCGACGGAGAGCTCAATACCTATATCACCGTGATGGGGGAAAAGGCGCTCGCCGCGGCGAGAGCTTCGGAAGAAGAAATCTCCTCGGGCGGCTATCGCGGACCGCTTCACGGTATCCCGTTAGGCTTGAAGGACATATTCGTCATGAAAGGTGTCCCCGCTACCTGCGGCTCGAAGATGCTCGAGAACTTCTTCCCGCCCTACGACGCCGCTGTAACTAAAAAGCTTCTCGACGCGGGGGCGGTAATAGTCGGCAAGAACAACATGGACGAGTTCGCAATGGGCTCATCTACTGAAACATCTTATTTCGGCCCGACAAAGAACCCGTGGGATATAAAAAGAGTGCCCGGCGGCTCGAGCGGAGGCTCCGCCGCGGCGACGGCGGCTTCCCTCTGCCTCGGCTCGATAGGCACGGATACCGGCGGCTCGATAAGACAGCCCGCCTCATTTTGCGGCGTCGTCGGGATGAAGCCCACGTACGGGCGCGTAAGCAGGTTCGGAATGATAGCGTTCGCGTCTTCTCTCGATCAGGCGGGCCCTGTCACGAAAACTGTGGAGGATACAGCCCTGATCCTGAACGCGATCGCGGGGCACGACCGGAGGGACTCTACATGCGTGAATGCTCCCGTGCCCGACTATACGCTGAGTCTCAACGAAAACATAAAAGGAATGAAAATCGGTGTCCCCAGGGAATACTTCATTCCGGGTATGGACAGTGAGGTAGAAGACGCAGCGAAAAAGGCGATTGCGCTCGTTGAGGGCCTGGGCGGAGAAATCATCGAAATATCCCTGCCGCACACCGAATATGCCGTACTGACTTACTATATTATCGCACCCTCGGAGGCGAGCTCGAACCTCGCCCGCTACGACGGAGTGAAATATGGATACAGGACTGCAAACGCCGAGACGCTCCGTGACATGTATTTCAAAACCAGGGCGGAAGGGTTCGGGAACGAAGTCAAAAGAAGGATAATGCTCGGCACCTACGCTCTTTCAGCAGGGTACTATGACGCATACTATCTGAAGGCCCAGAGTGTGAGGACGCTTATAAAAAGAGATTTCGAAGAGGCATTCAAAAAGGTCGATGTAATTATGGCCCCCACAGCTCCTGAGACGGCTTTCAGATTTGGCGAAAAAACCGGCGACCCGATAAAGATGTATTTGTCAGACGTCCTGACCATACCGTGCAACATCGCCGGGCTACCAGGGATATCCGTTCCCTGCGGATTCTCCTCAAACGGACTCCCCATAGGGATACAGGTCCTCGGGAAACCCTTTGACGAGGAAGCGGTAATAAATGCCGCATACGCATACGAGCAGCACGCCACCTGGAAAGAGAAGAGACCACAGATCTAAGCTCTTTATAAATACAGTATAAACTTTCTTATCAGGATTTATGGTCAGGCGGAACGAAAGAACGAGGAGAACGAAATGTCCGAAAAGAAAAAAGTATGCATGGTTTGCGGTAAACCGTCAGAATCCTCTATCTGTGATGAATGTAAGGCTAAAATCCAGGGAGAGGCGGCCGGCGAGAAACAGAAAGCGGAGAAACAGGTAAAAGTCGGCTCCGAGGTGGAGAAGGACAGGCTGGTGAAGAAGCATATCGATAAGAAGTAATTATTCTAAATCCCGGAGATAATAGACGGGCTCTCCGCTTGCGGCTTGTTACCAGGTCACTCGATCCCGAAATGAAGCTACTTATTTGTAATACATGAAGGGCGCCCGACCTCTCTTATTCATTGAAGTCAAGAGGTTCGCGGCAAGGTGTCACCCTAATAATACGACGGGATGCATAAATTAAAATCCACCCTACCCCTCCTTTACATAAGGAGGGAATTGAAAGAATAAGCAAACGATAGATTTCGCATGCGGCAAATTTGTGACGGCTCCGAATCGACCCAGTCTGAACCGGGAGCTTGTTCCTATAGACTTATTAATTATTTATTGCCGGCCCCAGATAGCAAGCGCCCTTTTATACGTCTTGCTCTTTGAAGAACCCGACTCTTCCGAAACTTTTTTCACGGCGTCTTTAAGACTCAACCCGCTTTTCTTATAAGAGTCGAACATCGCGTCTATACCCTCCGTATCTACCTCCCCGCTTTCAGCGGAATCTCCCTCTACCACCAATGTAACTTCCCCCTTAATCCCACTACGTTTCCCGAGAGCTTCGAGCACCTCCGAAATCCTGCCCCTCAGCGTTTCCTCATACAGCTTCGTTATCTCGCGGTTAAGAGAAATACGCCGGTCTCCGAACACTTCAAGCATCGTCCGGAGGGTTTTTGTCACCCTGTAGGGAGATTCGTAGAATACTAGCGTCTCGGGATAACTTTTGATATTTCCGAGATAATCGGCAAGCCGCTTCTTAGTCCTCGGCGGGAAGCCGAAGAACGCGAAGCTTGATGTGGAAAGCCCCGAGACGCTGAGCGCAGACACGACCGCCGAAGGGCCCGGAACAGGGAGAACCTGAATATCCAGCTCGGATGCCAGCTTGACGAGTCGGAATCCGGGGTCAGAAATGCAGGGCGTACCGGCATCGGAAACAAGCGCGACGCTTTTTCCTTCTTCGAGGAGGGAGATTAGCTCTTTCGCCTTTTCGATCTCATTGTGCTCGTGATAACTGACGAGGGGTTTATTAATCGCGTAACGGGAAAGGAGCTTCCGGGTAGTCCTGGTGTCTTCGCATGCGATGACGTCGGTCTCTCCCAGAACTCTTATTGCCCTCAGCGTGATATCCTCAAGATTCCCTATAGGGGTCGCAACGATGTAAAGCTTTCCGCTCATGCCAACTGAGAATATACCAATTCCGGGAATTCAACAATTACAGGAAAACACCGGCTGCGTAACCGGTTGAGGCTGCGATATAGATTATCCGTTCAAACGCACCGGGGTAATCGCGATTCGGTATTACGCAAATTCTCTCGCTCCGCCCTGCCGAGGAAAACCTGATAGCCGGACGGAATAATCATCACTTGCGCCCCAGCTGACCTCCGCTCACGGTTTTTATTGCCAGGCAGTCGTACAGAACACGATCTGCCTGATAGAACTGAGCCCCGCGTTTCATAATACGCCATTCGCCATTCTGGTATACCCCACTGGTTGAAATCCCCTCAACCAGCCCCGGAGCGGTTTCCAGGTATTCCTGAAGATTACGATTTTGGGTAAGCACGATATGGTTCATTCCGGGACAGACTACGATTATGACAAGTTCGACAACAAGGTTAGCCAGATCGAGAGCGGGGATTACCGTTCTAGTTTCTCGAGCCTGCAGTTGAATCATCCGCGCCCTGGAAACAGGCCCGACCGTTTCCCTGGCCGATGCAATGAGTTCGAGCAGGTGCTCACGAACCTCGTTCAATTCCCTGGCTGATCTCAGTTCCTCAAAGCCCGGATAGTCCATCAAGGCCTTGGCCAGAATGGAAACCTCCCGCAAGTAATGATTCCGTTGATTCTCGGGCACAAGATACATCACGATGATGGATGCAGGAATCCCGTCCGGGGCACCGTAATCGATACCTCCGGGACTCCATCCGACAACGCAGAGGAGATCCCCTTCGAAAGATACACGCGCATGGGGACAGGCCCAGCCTTTGCCGAGTGACGAATTAGTCAAGAGTTCTCTCGCCATGATCAGCCCTAACACATCAGTGTTGGGAGGAATCCACGGAATCGCCTCGAGAATGTGCGCCAGAAACTTCAAGACTTGATCCTTATTATTTTGGTCGGGAAGTTCAATCAACCTGCCTTCCTGAAGTGCGTCGAGCAAAGAATCCATAATCAATCACCTCCGAAGCGGTTAAAAAACCATGTCTTAACAACGTGAGTCAAGACAGCATATGAAACGAGGAAGGCCGCAATCCAGACCCAGTAGACAGGGGGCAATGGAACCAAACCCAGCGCCCCGGCGAAAGGCGAATACGGCAACCAGGCGCCTATAGCCATGATGATGAGCGTGGTCAGCGTCATGGGGAGAGAGGCAAGGCTCCCGAAGAAGGGTATACGCCTCGTCCTTATAATGTGCACGATCAGCGTCTGTGTTAGAAGAGACTCAACGAACCACCCGGTCTGGAACAGGCTCGACAGCGCCATTTTTTCATGCGGAGGCGTTGATGGATTGGAAAATGCGCTGCAGTGGAAAAAGAACCACATAAGTCCAAACGTCGCATAATCGAAAATGGAGCTCACGGGTCCGATGAAAACCATAAACCGCTTTATATTGTTGATATTCCATTTGAGAGGTTTTACTATAAGCTCCTCATCCACATTATCCGTGGGGATTCCGGTCTGAGAAAAGTCATAAAGCAGGTTGTTCGCCAATACCTGCACCGGAAGCATCGGCAGGAACGGAAGCAGATAACTCGCGCCGACCACGCTGAACATGTTCCCGAAGTTGGAGCTGGCACCCATACGGATATACTTGACGATGTTTGCAAAGATTTTTCTTCCCTCGATGATCCCTTCCTCAAGAACCTTCAAGCTTTTTTCGAGGAGTACAATGTCCGCAGCCTCCTTGGCCACATCAACGGCGGAGTCAAAGGAAATCCCCACATCAGCTGACTTGAGTGCGGGTGCATCATTGATTCCATCGCCCAGGAAACCCACTACGTGGCCGCTAGCGCGGAGATCTCGTACAATTTGCTCCTTCTGTGCCGGAGTTACCTTGACGAAAATGTCCGCCTCATTTGCCACCCGGGAAAACTCTCCAGTTGACAATTTAGAAAGCTCCGCCCCGGTAACTATCCTCTCCGGCAAAAGACCGACGTCCCGGCAGACCTTTCCCGTGACAAGGCCGTTATCGCCTGTGAGAACCTTGACCCTGACGCCGGCCTTCTTCAGGAGCTCGAGGGCCTCCGTTGCCGATGCCTTTGGCGGATCGAAGAAAGCTATATATCCGAGCAGGACGAGATCACTCTCATCCGCCACGGTATAGGTGGTCTTTTCCTGTGAGAACTCACGGTAAGCAATTCCGAGCACGCGGAAGCCGTCCTTGTTTAAACTGTCCACTTCCTCGAAAAGGTCCTCCCGCATGATTTCCAGCAGGGGATAGACCTCGTCACCGATTTGATATTGACTGCAGCAAGTGTAAATCTCTTCCACCGCTCCCTTGCAAATCAGCACATTATCACCTTCGTAATCCACCACGACCGACATGCGGCGGCGTTGGAAATCGAACGGGAGCTCATCTATAAGCCGACAGTTCTGCTCCGCGTCGAGGTCTGCGATGTCGAGCACCGCCCTGTCAAGCAGATTGCGGAAGCCAGTCTGGTAGTAACTATTGAGATACGCGTAGTTCATGACGTCTTGGCTTTCGTTCCCCGTAACATCCACATGATGTTCGAGAACCACCCTGTCCTCCGTAAGCGTCCCCGTCTTGTCCGTGCATAGTATGTCTATAGCACCGAAGTTCTGTATGGACGACAGCCGCTTGACTATGACTTTCTTCCCCGCCATTGAGAGAGCGCCTTTCGCGAGGTTCACGGTCACGATCATCGGCAGCATTTCAGGTGTCAGACCCACAGCAACGGCAAGACCGAACAGGAGCGCCTCGATCCAGTTACCTTTGGTCAGACCGACGATTAAAAACACCGCGCAAACCATGACCACCATGAAACGTATCATTAGCCATGTGAAGGATCGAACTCCTTTATCGAAATCGGTCTCCTCGCGGCGTTTAGACAATCGCTCGGAGATGGAGCCGAATATGGTGCTCGTACCCGTGTTCACCACAACACCCCGCGCCGTGCCGCTTGTTACACTGCTCCCGAGAAAACAGGCGTTTGACAGATCCCACATAGTAAAGTCCTGAGACTCGCCGATATTAACCGTTTTTTCAACGGCCATGGACTCCCCAGTAATAGACGACTGGCTCACGAAGAAATCCTTTGCGGTCAGCAGCCGCAAGTCGGCCGGAATGATCGATCCCGACTGTAAAAGGACAATATCCCCCGGAACGACGGCAGAGAGATAGATCTCGGTTTCCTTGCCGTCTCGAAAAACCTGTGTACGCGACTGAACGCGTCTGCCGAGAGCCTCAACCGCACGGTTTGAACGGCTGTCCAGCACATAAGACAACCCTACACTCAGAAAAACCATTATGCTGACCATAACCGTCGACGCAACCTCGCCTATAAATGCCGAAATCAACGCGATGAGCAGTAATTGAACTACGAGCGGACTTTTGCATCTCTCGATGATGTCGGCCAAGAAGCCGAAGCGTTTTATGTGTGAAAGTTCATTCGGACCATACTGTATCAGACGGAGCTCGGCTTCTTCCGAAGAAAGACCCTGAGGAACTGTGCCGAGCCTGTTAAGTGCTTCCTGAGGTGTAGCTCTGCATATACCAATAAGGCGTTCATTCTCGGTCGCCACCTGTGTCGATTTTAGATGGGTAGATTCTATGCGGGAACCTATTCCGAGTTTATATAGAATGCTCTTGATCATAACGCCAGCTCCGATTCCGCTTTGAAACAATAAAGACTCTAGTTGTTGCTATACTTCGCGTCATAGAGATATCCTGTGTCTAAAGAAATGCTTTCATTGAAAGAGCCGGACAGTCCGAACGGGCGCCCTGATTCGGAGATATATTATTATAGAGAATCCTACATCTCTAGTTGGGACCATCTTCATAATCTTAGATACGAGGAACAGACCATTCATAATCAACCTCAATTCCAGCCGCTTGAGGCTGTCAAGGCACTAACTCGGCCGGAGGTTAACCGTTTGGGTTATGCTTGTTGGGATCAACACGCAAGCAGCACGGCGCAATCTTCTCAGCCAACGGATGTCAGTACAGAATACAGGATACTGCGTTCTAGACCCATTAACATTCAAGTTAAACCCCGATAGCAACTAGATGCGATCAGGTTTTTCGTCCTGCGAATGGAGGCGATAACAGAATATTTTTTAGTATAGCTTCCGCAAGGTTCAAGTCAAGAAATTTGAAGAGACGGGAGGTCAAGCGGAGGGCGAGGGATTCGAACCCCCAAGTCCTTGCGGACGCCGGTTTTCAAGACCGGTGCATTAGCCGTTCTGCCAGCCCTCCGGGGTAGTGTTTACAGTAAATTACAGCATGTCTGAATTACCCGTTGATTCGTTGCTAGAGATATTGGCAGCATTTTGTCCGAAATTACACAATCATTCAAGAGCCTCTTTCAACGAATCTTCAGGGTGAGAGCATACCTTATAGCCGTTTTAATGTCACTGTGACCGAGTATTTTGCTTACGGCGACTATATTAGAACCTGATTCGACCATTCTCGCTGCTGCTGTATGCCTTAAATCATGGAACCTCAACCCTTTCAAACCGGCTCTTCTACAGGCAGCCGTTCTTACAGTTTCTATATTTACACCGTGGTTATCGCTAAGTTTCATTTCCATTAGCATTTTTCTTAACGTTGCATTCATGTGAATCTTTCTTTGTTTTTTGCTTTAACTATTGCTCTGGGCGACCATTATATACAGGAACCATCACTTGCAGTGGTATAAACTATGGGGGGGAGGTCACAAATAGCAACCTTCTTATCTTTGAAACATTACTGATAATGTGTTAATTTTGGCTTCGTGATAAAGAAAAAAGTTCTGCTTTCCAGTATCTCCCTATTACTGACAATCATAATACTCGAAATAGTCCTCCATCTATTGGTAATGCATTCAGACCGTTCCTACGGCAATTTATTCGGAAGTGAATTACCCCCCAGATATATAATTCCACCGTCAGGACTCGAGAAGGCTCTCAGGCGGTTTGATTAAGACTCAGCAAAATCAGACGGCCGGCATCGTTCGGTTCAAAGGGAAGACAATATCTTGGGTTATACATATAAGGAAAACGCAACCTCAGACGATGGCTTGTTCCATTCAAACAATATAGGAGCAAAATCATACGAATATACTCAACCGGAAAAGACACCAGGACGTATACACATCTTATTTTTTGGTGATTAGTTTACAGAGGGCGATGGCGTACCGCCTGAAAAAACATTTGAATATTACATAAATCTGAAAGATGAGAACGTCGAAGCTCTTAACTTTGGAGTGGGTGGATATAGTACTGGTCAAGCTTATCTTCGATTTAAGTCCCTAAAAAACAAGCTAGAGTTTGACAGTGTATTTTTGGTATTTGTCCCACTTGCTAACCTCTGGAGGGACATAAACGTAAGCAGATATGTCGGTGAGTTTTGGACTGGCTGGGAATTGATGATGAACCCGAGATTCGTAATCAAAGGAGACAAGCTGGAACTCATCACATCCCCCTACAAATCAATAAGAGAATTATTATATGAAAATAAGGATTCTATTAGTCCCCGATTGAGAAACCACCTAAAGAAGTACGATGCATTCTATCATGAATGCCTATATGAATCATCGCCATCCTTACTCGATTACTCAATCATTTACAAATTGCTGAAGTTGGAGTACTGTCCCCACTCTGTAGTACAAATAAAATATAAATTAAGTTATTTAAGCCCGAATCCGAGGCAATGAAAATTACAAAAATGATTATTGAAGAGATAGGAAAAGAAGTCGAGTCTAAGGGAGCGAATTTTGCTGTAATAATACTGCCTGTCAAGCCTGAAATTAGTGATTATCGCACAAATGTTGCTCACTACAAAAAATTATGGGACACAATGTCATCGTTCATTTGCTCAGTAAAGTTTCCCTGCTACGATTTAATGGAAGATTTTCAGAAAGTCCCATACGATACTATCGATTATTCAGACGGCTATCATTACGGTCCTAAAGCAAACAAATATATCGCAGAATTCATTTTGAACAGAGCAATTAAAAACATGGGGCAATCGGAAGCCTCAGACAATTAGATTACCCTTCATAAGAAGTGTATATCTACAGAATTCCAACGTGCGCATTTCATCAGGCGTGTCCAGGTTTTTCTTTTCCACCTTCGCCATATTTAGTCATCTCCCTATGATTATGAGCACAATTAAATGCCTCTTTCTCAGATTCTCATAAACAATAAACTTTTGCAATAGAGACGGATTAGTAAGCGATGGTCCGCCCGGGACAAGCTCAGCACGAACGGATTAATTAGCCGCCTACCTATATTATTCGTAAGGTTAAAGCGAAGATATTTAAAGAAGCTTCTGCAGGTCCTTGTCCGAGAGCTCTATAGGCTCGACTGCCTCGTTGATGTTCTTCCTGAAATTGGAGAGGCTCTCGCCCAAAAGATAGCAGGTGAGGAGGGACCTTATGTGCTTGTGCATTATTACGAGCACCTTTTCACCCGGATATTTGAGAGCAATCTCCTGGATCGTCTTCTTAATACGAGCCTGGACTTCCTCGAGGGTTTCGGGGCCGTTCGGTATCGGTATTCCGGTATTCCCGTCTATGAACCATTCCTTGAACCTCGTGGACGGGTCGTTCAAGAGGTCCTCGTACTTCTGTCCGTTCCAGTCCCCGTGATCGAGCTCCCGTAAACCCTGGTGGACGTCGAGCGGTATTTTCAGATTGTCCGAATAGTACTGCGAGGTTTCAAGCGCGCGCTTGAGGGGACTCGACACTATCCTGTCGAATTTGTACTTTTCCACAACAGGCAGCATGTCCTTTGCCTCCGCCCAGCCGACATCGCAAAGCGGCAGGTCGGTAGTTCCTATGAGTCTCCCTTCGAGGTTCCAGTCCGTCTTACAGTGACGCCCGAGATATATCTTCGCTGTTTTCATAGGTTCATGGTGAATTTACTGGATTATTTTTATGATGCGGTCCGCAGGGCGAATTCCCGTAAATCAGGCAACAATATACCAAAGGAGGCGTAATTGGCAATATCGTTCTTAATGAATAGAACCCACCTTCTTCTCCGCGGTTTCGCTCTCCGCGTCAGGCATCGGGATGTACTTTTTTAAATACGGGAGGTATTTCCCTCCGAGCGAGATATGCCCCTCGTTTACGCCTTCGCTAAGCCTCTTTACGAGATAATCCCTGTCGAGACCGATTACATTCACCCCGTGGTCGGATTCCACCAGACAAATCATATTGATGCTCTCTCCGTTTCGGTCCGCAAGCTCGTAAATCGCCGAGAAATTAAGGAGAGCGGCTTCGACTGTGCCGCAGGGAAGCGATGGATTCTTGGCCCCGGCGAAATACTCGCGCTGTCCGAACCAGCTCGGGTCGGGATACCCGTGGAAATGAAGTATCGGGAGCCCGTTCTTTATAAGATTCGGCATGTAAAGCGCGACCGCCATCGCCTGGGCGAGTATGACATAGGTATCGAAAGACGGCCTTATATCCCTTCTGTGGAGGTCGACCCCCCTAGGGGTCTCGAGAGAGAGCTTTCCTTTTATGAGCCCTATCCTGACTACATCGATTTCCGGGTCGAGATTAGTTTTATTACTTCCTGAACGCGAGGTCACTATCCATATATCCGGAACCTGCTGGTAGATATCCCCGCCCCTGATGTGAGTTTTTACGTACCACCGGCCCTCTTTGCCCTCTTTGACATTATCGTCACTAAGACCTTCGATACCGGAGAACGTGTCCCAAACTTCTTTGGTCACAGTCACTGGACCTTCGTAGAGTGGCGCCTCGGCTAAAGCGATAAATCCGTAAGAAACGCCCGTCCTCCCTTCGAGTATCTTCTCGACGACGTCCCTGTGGGATATTCTGGGAATTTGATCACTGAACTTGGACCCTTGAGGAAAAAGAGAAGTCGGTTCCACGAGCTTCCCGAGGTCAGAAAGCTGCTTCGGAAAAACGGAATGAGACGGGTCGTATTCCCCCTTCTTGAACCTCGTAAGGACGGGGGGCTTAATAGGAGCGTAAATCTTGGGAATGAATGAATACAATATGAATTCGTCCATGTCTTCATTCATGTAGATAGAGTCGGAGAGGTTCATGTTCACGAGTGAAAACCTGTCGGGCGCTATGCCCATTACTATTTCGGACATTGTGGTAATAAGGTTATTGAGCCCAATCACTATTTTTCTGTCGTATCTCGTGTTCCCGTCGACGAACTCCGGCTCAAGTGGCATAAGCGTGATGACCTGCGTATTGAAAGGGTCCTGAACATACCTTACTGTAAAGTCATCCGCCCACCCACTTATCTTGAGAATCTCCATTACCGATCTTTCCGGTTTTCTAATGCGGATGTAAATCTTTTCCGCAAGACTGCTCAGTATGCTTCTGGTAAGTGAGTATTCCCTCTTTACATCGACCACGGCATGGATGTTGCTCTTTACTTTCGTCGTCCGCATTATCCTTGAAATAATTCCCGGAGGAACTTCGGCCGCCTCGTCCCAGGGTATCAACTGAACTCCGTTGTCCTTCATTTTTTGCTCGAGTTTTTCCCTGAAGCGTATTATTGTCTGGTTGCTGAAATTTTTCGGTAAGGGCCTGAACGTAATCCTCACCCTTTTTGCCATCTCCGAGGGCATTCTCGGATTTACCAGTTCCTTCTGAGGTGGCATGCCGGTCAGGCTTATAATAGTGCTAAGCTCCAGATCAGCTAATTTATGATTATCCATTTTCTCTCCCGCTTTTGATGCCACCAATTCCCGGTCAGTCCGGGACCGCTATCGCACATTCAGATTTTATTTCTGTAACAATCTATCATACACCCGGATATTTAAATCATTTAAGTGTAGCGTATTTTTTGATTTTTTAATCGAACCGTAATAAACGGCCTATCAATTATAGACTAAGGTTGCTGGTTACTCAATAAATGGCCCGGTCACGGTTAATTATAGACGATAATAATCATTAGACAATTTCCGCAAGATCCCCTAGAAAAGAGCCTATCAGGTCGATGCCTGACTCCGCTCGTCGTCGAGCACCCGTTCCATTTGATCTCTAACCATCTTCATAAGCGCCTCCCTGCCCTCTCTGCCTGGAGGCAGGTGAGGGGCGTCGATAGGAGGAAGAATCCTGATCTTCATGATGCCGGGTCTGATAACCTTCGAGTCTTTCGACATTATGGCGAGCCCGCCGGTTATAACCATCGGCACGATGGGAACACCTGCAAGCATAGCAATGAAAAATCCACCCTTCTGGAAGGGGAGCAGTTTTCCCTCCTTACCCCTCGTGCCTTCGGGAGCGATGATAACCGAGGGCCCGGACCGTATTTTACTCACGATCTTCTTCACTTCTTTCGTATCTCTCTCGGAGCCGTCCCTGGCTACGAAATAGTGGCCCTCAATCCTGGCGACCCAGCCGATGAACGGCATATCACCGACCTCCTTCTTCATCACGGCCCTCCAGTCTATAGGGAGTGCGGCAATATACGCGAGTATATCGAATGCGCTCTGGTGATTAAACATTATTATACAAGGTTTGGAAGGGATGTTCTCGAGCCCTTTCACGTCGAGCTTCACTCCGGTGGTAAAGAGTATCGAGCGCGCCCAGGGCCTAACGGCGTATCTGATCGAGGCGGGCGGTGAAAGAAGAGCCAGTATAATCCCGAAGATCCCGAAAAACACCGTATAGATTACAAACGCGATCTTGCAGATAATGGTTCTCAACATTGGATATCAAAAGGGTTTTCGTCCGAATAGTTCCCTAAAAAGATTTATACGCCGGGCGGGCGATGTCAAGAACCTAAGCCGGAGAACCGGGAGAGGCTTTACCACATACCGGATTAATCTCCGTCCGATTCACGATTCCGAGATAGATACCTATACCCCTTCCGCTGACATTATCCTGAGCGCACCGGGAACGACATCTATTCTGTGTGTGCCCGGGTCTAAATAAAATGGCTCTCCGTCCATGTGCGCCGGCACGGGTCGTGAAATCTTTATTTCCATGCTCGTGCCCGGCCTGAGCTCAACTTCCGCGAGGCCGGAATGGGTTCCAGCCAGCACTTTGGGAATTTTTATAAGTCTCTCCAGAGGCGGCATGTCCTTAATGATGTGAAAGTCCAGTAGCCCATCGTCAACTTTGGCCCCGGGAGCCAGTTTGAATTTACCGCCCTGATACACTCCGTTCGATGCGCCGGTCAGGAGAAGGGTGCCAGAGTATTCCCAATCCCCTATGATAATCTCGCTCTTGAATCCCTTGAACAAAAAAGCCTCCTGGACCGCCCCCAACACATAACCCAATTGTCCTCGGAACCGCTTGAGATTCTTGAATCTGTGTGAGACCGCACCGTCAAGCCCGATGCCGAGTCCGTTTATGAAATAGATATCCCCCAGCTTCCCGACGTCGACCGATCGCTCGAGCCCGGAAAAAATAGTGTTCACCGCATGGGACGGTTCGAGGGGGATTCCGGCGGATTTGGGGAAGTCATTGCCGCTCCCCGATGGAATTATCCCGAATACCAGTGATGACCTCAGGATACCGTTTACCACATCGTGAGACGTCCCGTCCCCTCCAACCGCGATGATATGAGTAAAGCCGCCGGATAGAGAATCTCTCGCAAACGCCTCCGCATCCCCCCGCCCTGAAGTAAACCTGTACTCAAACGAAACCTTTCGGGTCTCGAACATAGGCTTTATGAAGTCGAACAAACCGGCGGTCTTGCCCTTTCCCGCAGCCGGGTTGACGATGAGTAGAAATTTAGCGTCTTTCAAATTCCGGCCTTTCAAGTAAAATCTAAGAAGCATAAAACATAGCATTTTTCAAAATCGTTTACAAAGCAATTCGGAGCAATACTTGAAATAGGCTATATTATATGTTAATAAAGTTCGTTTTATCCAAATGAAAATCAGTATAAATTAGGAGGCATTTTAATGGCAGAAGAAATACAGCCTACAGAACAGGTGAACGAGGTAATAAGCATGAAGCAGCTTCTCGAAGCCGGCGTTCATTTCGGCCACCAGATAAGCCATTGGAACCCGAAAATGAAGGAATACATCTTCGGGAGCAGGAACGGAATCCATATCATCGATCTTCAGCAGACGGTGGGTCTGTTCAAAAAGTCTTATAACTTCGTGAGAGACGTTGTAGCTAACGGGGGAGAAGTGCTGTTCGTAGGAACTAAGAAGCAGGCCCAGGGAATAATAGCGGAGGAGACTACGCGTGCGGGAATGCCTTATATCAACACACGCTGGCTCGGGGGAACGCTTACAAACTTCCATACTATCAGATCGCGAGTTGACTACCTTCTCGAATTAAAGGAGCTTGAAGAGGAAGGTCAGATGGAACGTCTGCCGAAAAAAGAAGCAAAGGGACTAAAGAGAGAAATACAGAAATTGGAACTCCTTCTGGGCGGCATAGTGAATATGAAGAGAATCCCGCAAGTCTTGTATATAGTGGATACGAGAAAAGAGCATATAGCGGTTCATGAGGCGAGGAGGCTTGGCATTCCTATCGTAGCAGTGGTAGATACCAACTCCGATCCGGCTGACGCCGATTTCATAATCCCTAGCAACGACGACGCCATAAGGGCCATTAAGCTTTTCTCATCCAGGATCGCCGACGCATGCATAGAAGGGAAGCACGCTTACGAACAGAAACTCCAGGCCGGAGAAGTCGTCAGAAAGCGGGACGAGGGGCAGGTCATAGTCGAAAGGAAGGTATTCGTATTCAAAGAATTCGGTGAATACGCGGAGAAAGAGCAATCGACATCCGTTGCAGTATCTGAAAGTAATACGGGCGGAGATGTTCCATACACCAGCGAGGGCGACAAACAAGATAAGCCCGCAGCAGCCGCTACCAGACCAAAAGCTCCGACAAAGAGCGCGGAAGAAGAGGAAGAGTCCTATACCTACAAGCATACGGATAAGGTCGAGCAATAGCGTCTCAATCCGAATCAATTGTATTTCGGAAGATATTAAGGAGGAATTGTTACGAAATGGCAGATATTACGGCACAGATGGTGAAAGAAATAAGGGACAGAACAGGTGCACCGTTTATCGACTGCAAAAAGGCTCTTGAGGAAGTATCCGGAGACTTTGATAAGGCGATCGAGATTCTTAAAATCAAAGGTGTTGCGAAAGCGGCTAAAAAAATCGGCAGAGAAACCCCGGAAGGCACCATAACATCGTATATACACGCGGGCGGAAAGATCGGTGTTTTGGTGGAAATCAACTGTGAGACAGATTTCGTTGCAAGGAATGAGGAATTCCAGGCCTTCGCAAAAGAGATCGCGATGCAGATCGCGGCCGGGAACCCGATATATGTCAGCAGAGATTTCATCCCCAAAGAGGAGCTTGAAAAAGAAAAGGAAATTATGAAAGCACAGGTGATAGAGTCTGGAAAGCCGGCTAATATCGCCGATAAAATTGCCGAAGGGAAAATTGAGAAGTTTTATGAGGAAGTCTGTCTTGTCGACCAGGTATATATAAGAGACACCAAACAGAAGATAAACGATCTTCTGCAGGCTCTTATAGCGAAGGTCGGAGAAAACATAAAGATAAGAAGATTCACACGGTTTCAGCTAGGAGAGCCCCTCGATTAATAAAAGAAAAAGATGAATTCTCCGAAAGCCAAGTCCAAACCCAAGTACCGCAGAATCCTGCTAAAGCTGAGTGGGGAGGCTCTTCAGGGTCCTGACGGTTATGGAATAAGCCCGAAGGCGCTTGATACAATCTCCGATGAAATAGCCGAAATTCACGGCCTCGGAATAGAATTCGCCCTCGTAATAGGG
>JBIOKC010000017.1:0-23109 GCA_044451425.1 Thermodesulfobacteriota bacterium | reverse complement strand
TATACGCTCCTGTCAAAAGTGGGAACATCCTGCCTTGTCATAATTAACGCGACGGGACGGTCCTTCGTCTTCATAATGTATTTCCACAAGACGCTCAATTCGTTGGCGTCAGCGGGCCTTATGACATCGAGGTTAGGTATTGCCCGTAGAGACGCGAGATGTTCGATCGGCTGATGTGTAGGACCGTCCTCACCAAGACCGATACTGTCGTGAGTGAATATGAAAATTACGGGATTCTGCATAAGGCATGCCAGCCTGACCGGGGCCCGCATGTAATCCGAGAACACAAAATAAGTGGCGGTGTAGGGTCTGAGCTTGCTGAGCGCCATGCCGTTTGCGGCGGCGGCCATTGCGTTCTCGCGTATTCCGAAATGGAAGTTCCTCCCGTCGTATATACCCTTCTCGAAGCTGTTCGCGCCTTCTATGTACGTTTTGGTCGAAGAGCCGACATCGGCCGCTCCGCCGAGAAGGAACGGATATGTGGCGGGGACGATGGCGTTCAGTATCTTGCTGTTTGCGGAGCGCGTAGCCGGCCCCTTCGAGTTTGCGGGGAAAACCGGAAGGCGCTTCTCCCACCCTTCCGGCATTTCCCTGTTCTGCAGCTGGTGGAACTGCTTCGCCAACTCGGGATATTCACGCTCGAACGCGCTGAATTTCTTACTCCATTCGTCTTCGTTAACCGCTCCTTTCCTGAGAACGGTCTCTCTGTACTCCTTCACTTCCTCGGGCACGTAGAATTTCTTGTCGGGGTCCCAGCCGTAATTGATTTTTGTCTTACGTATTTCCTCGTCACCCAGAGGCTCGCCGTGGGCGGCGGAAGTATCCTGCTTGTTCGGGCTCCCGTAACCAATATGGCTGTCTACTATGATAAGTGAAGGCTGCTCGTTCTCTTTGAACGCCCTCTCAATGGCTTCAGCCAGCATCTCGAGGTCATTCGCATCCCCTACACGCTGGACGTGCCAGTTGTATCCCATAAACCGCGCTGCCACGTCTTCGCTGAACGCAAGCGCCGTATGTCCTTCTATAGTTATGTGGTTATTGTCGTAGAACCAGATGAGGTTGCTCAAACCCAGGTGTCCCGCGAGAGAGGCCGCCTCGCCCGAAATACCCTCCATCATGCATCCGTCCCCGCAGATCGCGAATATATTGTAGTTGATAATCTCGTGACCCGGCTTGTTGAAATAAGCGGCGAGCCATCTCTCGGCTATCGCCATGCCAACTGACGTTGCTACGCCCTGGCCTAGGGGACCCGTCGTAGTCTCGACGCCCGGGGCGAGACCGTACTCGGGATGTCCGGCACACTTGCTATGGAGCTGCCTGAACGTCTTTATGTCATGGAGGGATATGTCGTAACCAGTAAGGTGAAGAAGGCTGTAAAGAAGCATCGACGCATGGCCGTTAGAAAGGACGAAGCGGTCGCGGTTGGGCCAATCGGGATTCCTGGGGTTGAACTTCATGAACTTATCCCAGATCGTGAACGCCACGGGTGCAAGAGCCATAGGGGTGCCTGGATGGCCCGAATTCGCCTTCTGCACGGCGTCCATGGACAGTGTCCTTATTGTGTTGATTATCAGCTGCTCGAGCTTATCTCTGTTAATCTTCGGTTTTGATTCCATCGTGCTCCTCCATGATTAATACATTTTGAGAACTTTTGTTAATCTCGTATTAAGACAAAAAAATATCATAAAGCTTCGGACGCCGGACTCATTTTATTTTCAACGACCGCCGCCGGATATCCAGGCCGGCTCCGAATCTATCACGGAGCGGAAACATCCTCCAGGAACTAAACCCTCGTCGGAGTGAATCTTTACGCCGGGGATGATATCGTCCTTACAATTAAACGGAAAAGAGATATAAATGCGGAAATGATTTTCAGCTCCGGGGGGATTTTTCACTTTCCCTTGTATTAAGTACCGTTGAGCTTCCCTACGAGACAAGTTGCAACCTCAAACAAGCGGAATTTAATATTTCGGAAACGAAGAATATAACTTTTGCCATTATCACATATCGAATCCGATATTGCAAGAAAAGCCTTGATTTTAAAGCTCGGAAGCGAGCGCGGCGCCGATGATACCCGCGTCGTTTAGCATCTTCGCAGGTATAATCTTTGCTCTAGTGTTTAAATACGGAAAAAACTTGTCCGACTTCTTGCTTATGCCCCCGCCAATGATTATCAGATCAGGGGATAGGAGCTTTTCTATATGCAGTAAATATTTATTCACTCTCTTTCCCCACTTCTTCCAGCTAAGTCCCTCTATCTCCCTGTGAATCTCGGCAGCGCGCTTTTCCGCATCTTGCCCGTCTATCTCTATATGTCCGAATTCCGTATTCCGTACGAGATGGCCGTCAACGAAAAGTGCCGACCCTATACCCGTGCCGAGCGTTATCATCAGAACCACTCCTCCGTCGTGCTTGTTATATTTTTCCCCGGCACCGAACTTCATCTCGGCGAGCCCTGCGGAGTCCGCATCGTTTATCACGACGACCCTGCAGGGAGAAATTTTCTCTATATCGTTCCTGATATTTACACTTATCCATTTCTTGGACAGGTTAGCAGCAGTGTAAACCTCCCCGCTCTTCATGACGCCTGGAAAACCGCATCCGAGCGCACCCTCCCACTTCCAATGCGCGATTATACCCTTAATAGCCGCGAGCATGCTCTTGGGTGACGCCGGATGAGGCGTATCGATGCGGTACCTTTCTTCCAAGAGGATTCCCTTATCGATGTCAACAGGGGCCGATTTGATGCCGGTCCCACCTATGTCTATTCCCAACACGACGGATTTTAATTTGACCGGTTTTTTTTCCATATCTCCGCCTTTATAAGTATGGATACAATAAGTTTAATTCTACATCAATTCAGGATGACGTATAAAGAATGGACTATATTTCTCAAGTCGGGGTATGACGAATACACATTTTGAAAATTGTATAGAACAGCGATAGTGACTAAAGGAGAAAGCGAATGGCGTGGGTTTACCTGCTTGCCGCAGGGTTATTGGAAATGGGCCGGCCCATGCGGCTAAAGTTCATATTGTTCGGATAAAGGGGTTCAGATGGAACCCGCAGTAATTTTTGCGACTAGGGATAATTCTCTCCGATTATCTCCTCGCACAGAGAGGGATTCCCGTGGGCGTCGCATAACCAGTGTGGACGGGGATAGGGGCGTCAGGGACTTTTATCCATGGCTATCATACTATTGGGTGAGTACGCTCAACTAGTTAGGCTCGTCATTCCGGACTTCATAGTAACGGGCATTATCGGGCTTAAGCTCGTATCAGGATGAGAAGAGTAGCAAAGAGCGGGGCGCGGGGATTCGCCACGTATACACCGTGTGCTATACTCTGCATATTTAAAATCACGTATAAGAAAAGTTGAGTCATCGGCAATTATGCGAAAGGCAGCTTTGATTACAGGAAGCGGGGCACGATTGGGTAGAGCAATGGCGCTTGCACTGGCCGAGGCAGGGTACGACATTGGCGTTCACTATAACGGTCCCGAGAAGGAAGCGAGAGATACCGCCCGAGAGATAAAAGCGAAAGGCAGGAAATGCGAAATCCTCAAGACCGATCTATCGAATATTAACAATGCGACGACTCTTATCAGACGGGTGTTCCGTAACTTTCCATACTGCTCTCTACTTATAAATAATGCATCGATATTCGAAAACACAAGCTTCATGGAAACGACAGAGGAAACATTCGACAGGGACTTCTCGATAAATTTCAAAGCTCCCTTCTTCCTTTCCCAGGAATTCAGCAGACAGGAAAGCGCGGAATTAATCGTAAACATTCTCGACACCCGGATTTCAAAAATCGAAACAGACTACTTCGTTTACAATCTGAGCAAAAGGGCACTCAGGGACTTTACGCTTATGGCAGCGAAGTTCCTGGGACCTAAAATACGGGTCAACGGAATATGCCCGGGACCTATGCTCCCGCCTCCTGGTAAAGACACGAAGTATTTGAGGCGCATATCAAAGAATCTACCCCTCGGAAAGCCGGGGAATGCTGCTTTTGTAATAGCAGGGTTAGATTATATAATCGAGAACACATACGTAACGGGAGAATGCCTCTTCATTGACGGGGGTCAGCACCTCGGCTGAGGGAATATACGTTGATAATAAATATCGAGAACCTTAGATTAAGGACAGTGGTCGGTATATTCGAATGGGAGAAGAAGGTCAAGCAGGACATTGTAATAAACATCGAGATCGAGTTTGACGGCAGTGAGGCAATAGAGAAGGACGATATCGAATTCACCGTCGATTATAAGTCCATCACGAAAAACATCATATCCAAAGTCGAGAATAAAGAATTCAATCTCATAGAAAGGATCGCCGGCGACGTCGTAAAAATAATCCTCGAAAACCGGAGGGCGCTCAGGGCTACCGTAAAGGTCGATAAGCCTGGAGCGCTCCGCTTCGCGGATTCTGTTTCGGTGACACATACGGAATCGAAATAACGCGGTGTTATCTTAGATATGAAGACCAACAGCGTGGTGATAGGACTCGGCTCGAATATAAATCCGGAAGACAACATTCGTAAGGCAATAGAGGAGATCTCATCCGAGTTTCATATCGTAAAGTCCTCCTCGTTCGTCGAAACAGAGCCAGTCGGATTTAAGGAGCAGTATAAATTCCTTAACGGAGCTCTCCTGATCGAGACGGAACTGGACGCCGATAGTTTAAAATCGTGGTTAAAGGAGCTGGAATCGGTCCTGGGGAGAGTAAACACGGACAACCGGTACGGCCCGAGGACCATCGACATCGACATTCTCGTCTGGAACGGAGAGGTCGTCGATGAGGAAGTCCACGAACGGGAATTCTTAAGAGAGTCAGTTAAAGAAATTCTACCCGGGCTTGATCTGTCTTGATTTTATTTTTTTCATCAGTTGATTTGAAGGTAAACCGGGGTCGAGGACCTTACGCGCCGTTTCCACTCCGGCTACGGGCAGATTATCCGCATCTAATACCCCTATTTGAACGAGTACCTAGGCTTGATCCCAATAAAGGTGCTCGCTTGAAATTTTGCCTCCCTTAAACCCTACTATAGCGACGAGCGGCAGCATGACCTTTTTTCCGGTCGGACGTATACCGGGAAGCATCCAGGGCATGTCTACACTGTGTGTAAATTTAAAGATAAGCTCATCTACAATGGTGTCGCTACAGACTGTACGCGAAACTATGGCTAACTCGACGTCTTGCGGCTGGCAGGGGATAAAGTATTTCGAATAAAAATCACTGGCATTTTTTCTGCCAAAGCCACCCGTCATTACGGGTACATGGTTAACGTGAGGGGCATCCGTCATGGTCCGCATGGTTTCTTCGGTATCCTTGGTCTCGAACTCGTAGGAGGTATGTCTATCCCAAATTTCCACCATCTCCTGTTGTTCCGGCGTAAGCTCGATACTCATTAAATACCTCCTTGAGAGTTGTTCCCGAATTATACACTCTTTCAAGTCCTCCAGTGCTATTAAGCGGACTTTAAGCAATTCAAGTACCAGCTCATGAATCCTTTAAATTCTCGGGCGTCTCATTCATCTGGTCGTAGTGAGACCCCTTCCAGTAAATATTGCCGCAGTCCGCGCAAACGAAGAAGTCGTCGAAATAGAGTATAGTCTTAGACTCAAGCTTCTTGAGTATCTTCTCTTTCTCCACGGACACTATAACGCCGTTACATTTGAGGCATCGGTTGAAGGGCTTGATTTGAGTATAAAGTCTGAACCTGCTGAGCACTTCCCTTATCTGCATACGGGGATTGTCAGACCTGAGCCAATAGCCGTGTACTATCGCTTTAAACCTCAGGAGTCGGCGGTCGCGGCTGAGGACTATGCGGCCATCCTTCTCCGCAAGTCCCGCCACCTCGTGATCGGTGTAGTCGTTCCTGTATTCGGCGTCGAACCCCAGCATACGCAAAAGCCTGGCAAGCTTGCCGAGGTTGACGTCAACGATAAACCGAGGGGAGGGCTCGCCTCTTAGACTCACCTTCGATGACACGGACAGGCTTACTGATACCGGATACACGGAGACCTCGTCTCCGTCTTTCATATGGTAACCGAACCCGACGGATATCCCGTTCACGACTATCGTGTCGACCTCCGTATGAGGGACTCCAATAGCCTCGATCGCATCTTTGACGGAAGGATTCCCGTCGAATCCGTAATGTAACGGAAACTCCGTAGCGGGGTCGGGAAAGAAATCCCGCAGCTCTCCATAAAAATGAAAAAGCGCCATTTGTCGAGACATGATGCAACCCGGAGATTTATTTACCGATAATTATATCCTGCCGAACGGAATACGGCTCAGACGAAGATCTACGGGAGGTATTCCATGAGGTCTATTTCGCTCGCACGCTGGTTTCTGAATCCGATGTAGCCGTCAGGGTGTATGAGGTAGAGACTTGAATGCGCGGCTCCGAAATCACGGTGCATAAGTAGGTCCTTATCCCTCCATACGGAGCTCATCCGTTTGAAATCGGCCGGGAGCTCTTTTGATCATACGATTAAATGAGTGTCGATCACATCCTCGTACTCGGATTCTATCGAATGATGTATTTTCCTCAGTTCATCGAATCCCATATCCTCGGGATCGGATCCCGTGAATAGCAATAGCTTATGCTTGATGCCTTTAAGCAGTCCATAGAGTTGAGCACTCTTTTCTCCATCGAGGTTCATGAGGGAATAATCCTTTACCCGCTCTCCGGCTTCAAGGTTGTGCCTGTAATCATTGTACCCCTCTATAGCGTCAGGCTGATACCACCTCTCTTCGACAATCGGACTCTCCCTTTAGTTGATCTCTATCTGAGACAGGGTCGTTAATATCTTTTCCTGAACCGGGTTCAATTTCGATAAAGTGCCTACGAGCTCATTCCGAATGGCGGCCAAAATCGTGTTATGGATTCCTATCATCCTGGTAGCCATGTCCGTCAAGCCGACTACGTCCTTGCCTACAAGATGTCTTTCCGCATTGTAGCTATCGAGAAGACTCTCGGAAGACTTCCCCCTGAGCACGAGTGCGAGCTTCCACGCAAGATTATGCGCATCCTGTATCCCCGTGTTCATTCCCTGTCCGCCGATAGGGCTGTGGATATGCGCGGCGTCTCCGCATAAAAACACTTTGCCATCACCGTATTTATCGACCATACGGTGATGGAGCTTAAAATAGGCGAGCCAGTTGGGGTCGCTCACGCTTTTATAATCGATTTCCCTCTCGCTCATATGCATCTTAACGTCCTCGAGCGTCGGCTCCGGCAGATCCTCATCAATTGTGGCGTCGGGCAGCTCGAACATCAGCCTCCCCCTGTCGCAGTAGAGCGGGAAATAGGCCGTCACGCCACGGGGGTGTATAAAAACCGAAAGGTGGTGGAGCGGGTAACTCCAGTCGAGGTCGCAGTCGGTAAGCAGCCAGTAATTGGGGTAGGGAGCGCCCTTGAATTCCAGGTTGAGGAGGTGACGCGACGCGCTGTGAGCCCCATCACATCCAGTTATATATCTACAATCAACATGTTCGTCCGATCCGTCCTTTAGCTTTAACCGCGCTGTAAGTCTCGAATCCATCCGCTCGATTCCGACGAGCTCCTTCTCGCGCTCGACTCGGATTCCGTAACTCTTCATATGTGCGTTCAGTATCCTTTCAGTATCGCTCTGGGCTAGTATGAGGAAAAACGGATATTTGCTTTCGAGTGTGTCGAAAATCACATGTGCCAGAGGCTTCCCGCAGTTGTACATATCGAAGCCGTTACAGATGTTTCCCTTCTTAAGCACCGTATCCACGATGTTGATGTTCTCGAAAAGCTCGAGCGTCTGGGCGTGTATTCCGAACGCCTTCGACCTATCAAAAGGGGCAGGCGCTTTGTCTATTATCCTGGGCATGATTCAATGCCTCGCGAGCACGCATGCCATTGTAAGCCCGGTAGGACCGGCAACTATCACATGAACGTCCGTGTTAGAATTCTTACAAGTCGACATATGGGCCTCCGTCAGCTTATGATGTTGTCACTTTAAGCAAAAAATTCAGGATCTCCCCCGACAACTCGATCGCGCGTCTCGATTCAATCAAATTATACATCTCGAAGAGCGGTGGATGAAGAAATCACCGAGGGAAGGGAACAGGTAAGTTCGTTTCCGGAGTTTTCAGGAACCGCCGACTATTTACTTCAGGAATTGCTTCAGCGGCCCTTTCGGATTAATTATGCTCTTGAGCTCGCCGTAGCCAACGAGAACAAAATACGAGCCTTCGACGTAAGAACCCACTGCATAGGGAGCGAAAGCGAATGTGATCCCTCTAGGCGAGACGACGAACATTTTGAGGTCACCGGCTTTGAGCTCCTTCAATTCTCCGTTGACCACCAACCCGGCATTCTGCTTCCCTAGATCGTTGATACAATAATCCGAAAGCGTTTTTATAAAATTCGATTCGGGCGTAAAGAGGTCAGACAAATTGAGCAGCATGGCCTTGCCGTCTTTTATCCAGTAGTTCGAAGAAACATTGAACGTATTTCCATGGGCTCCGCCGGTGTAGGAAAAGACCTCTCCTGAAAGACTTATCAATTCGGGTGAGTAATATTCAATCGAGATGCTGTAGTCTTCCTGCCAGACGCCGGCCGATTCCTGGGACTTGAAAAACTCATACGCTTCGGATACGAATTTCTTTCTCTCCTTAGCAGCTCCTTTTTCAACCGTTTCCGAAATTTCATGAACAGCCTTAGTATCGGCTAGAAAATATGGGTACATGAAGGAAGCTTCGAATTTGTCTCCCTCGCTTATCGCGATTGATGGGAAGTCGGCTACCTTTATGAGTTTAAAAGGTAAAGACGAGAGCCCGTTCGCCTTCGACCACTTGCCTTCGGTTACCTTACCGAAGTTCTTACCTTCGCTGCGAACCGACCCTGTGAACGTACCTGTCTTTTTACCCTATTCATCCTGCTCTGCGAGGGTTAATGTCGAGGATCCCGGGTCTAATTCGCCAGTCAGAGTAATTGGAATACCAACTCTGTTATACATATAAGACCCTGAAACATCTCCGGAATCTATTACAAGCCCCATCTGGACCGGAAGGTTATCCCCTACCGTTCCCACGTAATAGTACCTTGATTCTCCGGCCGGCTTTCCCTGCGCCGTCGCCGGCAGAGATAGAAAATTCCAAAACGCAACAGTAAATATGAGCAATATTAGGTACTTACTGACTCTCAACATAGGCTTCACGCACCCTCTCAATATTTATCCAGAATGATTAAAGAATTTTCACTCTCAAAACAACATGACAGTTATTTACATACCCTAAAGTATTACTCTGATTTGTCACTCAATATCCGAATCGGTAATGCAAGTATGCGACAATTTTTGTCAAAACAGTACAAAATTTTAGACCCTTTTGTCCGTTTACTGAATTCCCGAAGAAATCGAATATCTATTTTTTGCAATAATAAGAGCTAGTTGCATAAGATCCTAACATTTGGCATGTACCTTGCGATATAATTATACAACTATTTAAGGAGTTGCCTGTTAGGAAAGATTTGAGGCATCGAAAGCAGGTAGCTTAAATAAATAGGATGTAGATTGATTTAAAACGGCCATAACATATTCCCCATCCTCTAAAGGGTGAATCCTTGAAGAAATTCACGGGTTTACCCTTAATTTTTATGAAACCGGAATAATTGAAGGCTTCAATGTCCATTACTTCACGACTTATTGAGAGCAAGGACTTTCATCATTTCTTCGTGAAGGCCGTCATTAGACGCGAGGATTTCCTTTACATAAATACTGTAATCCTCTCCGGTGAATTTAGTAACCCTGCCTCCCGCCTCTTCCACAATCAGGACCCCTGCGGCCGTGTCCCAGGGATTAAGTCCCAGCTCCCAGAAACCATCGAACCTCCCGCATGCCAGATAACAGAGGTCAAGCGCCGCAGAGCCGTCCCTTCTAACCGACCTCGCCCTCCTGATAAAATCGGCAAAATGCTTAAGGTTTTCCTCGACCATGCTTATATCGTCGTAAACGAAACCCGTGACAAGGTGAGCTTCGTCGAGTTTCACGGTATCCGTAACGTGTACCGATTCTCCGTTCAAAAAAGCTCCGCCGCCGAACTCCGCCGAGAACAACTCGTCTTTAATCGGGTCATAGACCAAACCCGCCTTCACCGTGCCTTCCACCTCAAGCGCTATTGATACTGAGAAAAAAGGGTAACCGTGGGCGAAGTTGGTAGTGCCGTCGAGGGGGTCTATAATCCAGACATATTCGGAATCCGAAGACCGTCTGCCCGACTCTTCGGCAAATATGTCGTGAGACGGGAAGTTCCTCTTTATGCAGTCCACGATTATTTCCTCGGCCTGCTTATCGACTTCGGTGACGAGACTATTTTTCGCCTTATATGTAATCTCTTTAACTTTCCCGGATTTCTCTCTTAGAAGCTCACCTGCTTCCCTAGCGGCTTTTTCGGCTACTTTAATGTAAATCAATTAATACTCCTTGGTTAGCGGTGATTTTTCCGTCGCATGAAATATACACTCCGCCCTTTTTAGAATCTTCGTATATTCGTATTAGGACCGCAGCCTGATGTCGAGATTCAATCAGCCAGCGCTTCGGGAATTATTATCCAGCCGAGTATGTAAACAATCACGGCCGTGCCGAGAGTAAAAATCGCGATCAAGGCGAATATGAGTCGTATGATAGTAGGATCTATGGAAAACATTTCCCCGAGACCGCCGCATATTCCGGCTATCATTCTCTCCTTCCTGGAACGGTATAGTTTTTTTACGTTATCTGCCATAGTTCACCCCCTAATCGAACTATAAAGCATTATACCTAACTATAACCCCAGGGTTGCCGATTTTAATTCAAGCTTATCGAGATACACGAATTCGTCTATCTCAACTATAACCTTGCTTAATCCGCCGGATTCAATCTCACCCGGAACTAATACAATAAACCTGAAAGATCTCAGGACTAACCAATGGCCGGGACAGAAATAACGGTTTACAACCGATTATACGCCGATTGTTTATCATCGCCGCTGAGCTATAATACAATCCAGGTCACATAGGGGCATAGAGAGGTAACGCACACAACCCGAGAGAAATATATAGGAGAGCAAGCATATGAGCGAGTCACTTAAGCCCGGAATGACTTTCGAGTTCGATTTCACTATTCCGGAAACCAAGACCGTCCCATATATATATCCGGAATCCGAAGAATTCCAGATGATGCCTAAAGTTTTCTCTACGGGGTTTATGATAGGACTCATCGAATGGGCGTGCGTCAGATTCGTAAACGACTACATAGACTGGCCGCGGGAGCAGACTGTAGGCATAGATGTGAATCTCAACCACACGGCTGCCACGCCGCCCGGGTTAACAGTTAAGATAAAGGGAGAGCTCACTGAGGTTGACGGAAGGAAGCTTTCATTCTCCATTGTCGCCCATGACGGAATCGATCTAATATCGGAGGGGACCCACCAGAGATTCATAATCGACGCCGAGAGGTTCAAGGCCAGAGCCGAGAAGAAAGCAAAGCCCGCGTAATTATCCTGCGCACTCATCGATACGATAAATAGACGAAATGAAGAAGAATGATACCAGGAAGAAACCGGATTTCTCGTCAGTAAAAGCGCTGACATTCGACGTTTTCGGAACGGTCGTAAACTGGAGGTCTTCGATTATACGGGAATGCGGGGAACTCGGAAAATCTAAAGGAATCGAAGCCGATTGGTCACGGTTCGCAGACTTATGGCGCGCGGGCTACGCACCGGCCATGAACCGGGTGCGCACGGGAGAGCTGCCGTGGATGAGCATCGACTCCCTTCACATGATGGTGCTCGTGAGACTCATCGACGAATTCGGCATTAAAGGACTTTCGGAGAGCGAGAAAGAAAACTTAAACCGGGCGTGGCACAGGCTTGAGCCGTGGTCCGATAGCACTTCAGGGCTCGAAAGGTTGCGCAAACGGTTCATTACTGCCACGCTCTCGAACGGAAATGTTTCACTGCTCGTCAATATGGCGAAGTACTCGGGGCTCACATGGGACTGTATATTGTCTTCGGAGCTGGCGAAGCATTATAAGCCTGATAAGGAGGTATACCTGACGGCTGCGGGGCTGCTCGGGCTTGAGCCGGAGCACGTTATGATGGTCGCGGCACACACGGACGACCTCCTCGCGGCGCATGCGCTCGGATTCAAGACGGCCTTCGTCGCAAGACCACTCGAATTCGGACCTTCAGGCAGGGCAGAGGAGACGAAAGGAATGCCCTTTGACATAATCGCCCGCGATTTCATAGACCTTACGGACAAACTTGGCGCATGAATTACGGGAGAAACTATTTGCCCGACGTCCGAAATAATCCGAAGGCTTTATAATCCCGTTGCCGAACCCCGAAAGTTGCAAGAGATCCATCTGTCTCTTTGTCTACTCGAAAGTCTGAATTCTATAGAGACCCGCATAAATTCCGTTTTGTTCCATGAGCTCGGCGTGGGTCCCGTATTCGACCAACCTACCCTTATCGAAGACGGCAATAGAGTCAAATCCGCTGATCGATGGGACGCGGCTCGATATAGCGAGTAAAGTCCTCCCCTTCATTTCCCTCCTGAGGTTCCTCAAAACGAGGCTCTCGGTCTTGAGATCGAGCGAAGAGAAAACATCGTCCAGAATTAACACGCTCGGCTTAAGGAGAATCGCTCTCGCTATCGCGATCCTTTGCCTCTGACCTCCGGAAAGGCTGAGACCCCTCTCCCCGACCCTCGCGTCAAACCTGCCCGGGAATTCGAGGATTTCGTCGTATATCTCGGCGACCTTGGCCGCCTTCTCGATGTCCGAATCCGTGATACTCGGCTTCATAAAGGACAGGTTGTCTCTCACCGTGCCGCTGAAAATCGTTGTTTCCTGAGGCACGTATATAATCCCTTCCCTCAAACTGTCCTTTTTTATCGTCCTGACGTCGAGACCATCGACGAAGAGCGTATTCTCGGGCGGCTCTTCGACTCTGGTGAGGAGCTGAAAGAGGGTGCTTTTACCCGAGCCCGTGGCTCCGGTAAATCCTATAGCCTTACCGGCAGGTATGTTGAGCGATATGTTCTTGAGTGCCCGTTTTCCGTTGTAGGAGAAACTCAGGTTTCTGAACTCGATATTACCGTGTATGTCGGCCTCCAATGTCCCAGACTCAGCAAGTGATTGCGGCTTGACCAGGAGAATGTCGTTTATCCTGTTGAGGGAAGCGTTGCCCCTCTTAATGATGTCGACCGCCCACCCCATCGCCATCATCGGCCACGCGAGCATCGTCAGGTAGACGAGGACCGCCGCGAAAGCGCCCAGTGTGATATTGAGGGTAATGGTACTTATACCGCCTAGCCAGAGAAAAATAACCGTCGCCATTGCCGTCATGTACGTGATTATAGGCTGGTACACACCCCAGACTTTAATCAGGTGCAGGTTTTTACCCAGGTAATTGTTGCTCGCGGACTCAAAGTCTTTTACCTCTTCCCGCTCCCTGACGAACGCCTTGACCACCTTGATGCCGGAGATAGACGCCCTTGCGTTCTCCGTAAGCTCGGAGAACGAATCCTGTACCTTCTGAAAACGCTTCTCGATCACTTTGCCGAACCTCAGAATGATAAAACCCAATACGGGGAAGGGAATGTATGCGTATAGAGTGAGCCGGGGGGATATGTAAAGCATAGCGCCGAATATGAATATAAGCAGAAAAATTCCGTCGTAAGCTATAAGAACTCCGAGACCGCAGGCGAACTTCAAGGTCTCGATATCGTTTACCGTGTGGGCCATCAAGTCCCCGACCTTTCTTTGGGAAAAGAAGTCGAAATGAAGGCTCTGGAGGTGAGAGAAGAACTCATTGCGGAGAGACTGCTCTATCCTGCGCGCGGCACCCATAATGAAATATCTCCAGAAAAACCTGAATACGGACATCGTAGCGGCGATTAAAACCATCATCAGGCCGTATTTTGAAACATCGCCTAAGCCCGCTCCTTTGAGCGTGAGAGTATCCACTACTTTTTCTATGATTATCGGTATCGAAAGCTGGCAGAGGTCTACAAGGGATAGCGCTATAAGCCCCGCAAGAAAAGAATATTTATACCTGAGAAGCAATGAAAAAAGGGTCTTCTTTTTATCCATCAGGTTTTAACATTCGGTCTAGGGATATCATTAGTAGCAGGGTATCGGATTTTAGTATACCAGAAGGGTACATAGGTATTATCCAGTCCCGAAAAGAACTTTGGGGGCGCATTTACCCGGCGCCGGATAAATGCCTTTTACGAAAAAGAGCAAGAAGCCGGTCCCAGCCAGGGTCAATATATACCGCAACGAACTAAGTGGCATAAAACGGCTTAATTCGCCCCGGTTCGCGGATAAACAAACTCTAATCGGTAAATTGAATCGATAAAAATCAGGGCTCGGACTTAACGCCTGTTCCGCTTTCACTCGATTTCAGCACCTTCCCGTCGGGAGAGTATTGATCCCAGAGCCAGTTCATGTCCTTCGGGTGACTCCCGCCTAAATTCTTCATGGCTGAAATTGTTTGAAGCTAGTCCTGAACATCGTATCTTTCCCTGACGATTATAGAGCCCGGAGGAAGGGAATTCGACTTACTTTCCAGAGCATTAATGGCCTGATCGTTCATGTATGTTTTGAACTATGTCTTCTTTTGTGCAGCATCCTTATTCAATTTTTCAGTGCCAGGCATCGATTTCCAATGTTGGTATTCCTCCGTATGTATCAAATTCCAGAACTCGGGCGCTACGTCTGCAGGGGCTATTTTACGGAGCTCCCCGAGCTGTGCTTCGTGCATTTCCTCACTCTTTTTGGCAACATCCTCTACCGCCTCCTTAGCTTCGTCCCCTACCTTATCGGCTGTCTTTGTGACATCCTTTCCCAGCTTTTCCCCGGTCGAGGTTTTCTGCCCGTTCTCCGATTTATTATCCGATTTTTCGCACCCGGCATAGATCAAACAAAATGTAAATAGCAATACAACAAGGAAACTCGAAGCTCTAATATACTCCTCCGTTCTTTTTTGTGTGATAATTCTATCATCATGATCTGAAAAAATCCAAGTTCTACTGTGTATGACGCTGTGAATACTAAGAATATTGACTTCCCACAAACTCTTCTTCTTCACAACTCACCGACGGGTCTCGCGGGCTTGCCCAACTGACCTGCCGCTCATTAATTTAGAAACGAGGACTTCCTATTCCCGTTCCAATAAAAATCACTTGACAAAATTTTTGAGTTATATTAACATCAAATGACTGACTAGTCAGTTCAATTCGGGGTTATGGGTTTAATATGGCTAAACCGCATAAATCAATTAAAGAACACGCTTCACGGCGTACGATGCAGCGGAGAAAGACGGGACGCAAAGAGGAGATAAGAAAGGCCGCTGCCAAGCTCTTTTCACTGAAGAGCTACCACGACGTCACTATGGACGACATCGCGGAGAAAGTCGGTGTCGCCAAGGGAACTATATACCTATATTTCGATTCCAAAGAGAATCTCTATCTGGAAATACTCGAGGAAACCTACGAAGAAATAGAGGCGATTCTCGAGAGGGAAACGGCCAAAAGCGACCCCGCTCCGGAGAAGCTCAAGAAAGTCCTGGGTCTTATTTTCGATTTCTATCTCCAGAATCTGGACGTACTGCGCATCTTGAGCAGAGACGAAACTCATCTTATCAGAGAGCATTTCGAATTCACGGAGCATTGGCGACTGAGAAGAATAAAGCTTTATCGAAAAATTTTGGAAAAAGGAATAAACGAAGGATCCTTCCGCAGTTCCAACACCGAGCTTACAGCCCTCATTATTTTCGGGCTTGTGAGGTCGGTGATGTTTTATTATAAGACGGATAGCAGCGCGGAAGATTTCACGGAAGAAGTGTATTCGATGATTTCCGAGGGAATCCTGGCCCCTCGTATCGAACATACCGAAGCCGTGAGTGTGAAGTATAAGTAAGTATTTAAAAATCATTCATCAACAAGGAGGTATTACAAATGGCAGTCTCATATCCTTTCAGCTCAAAGATCAGCCATTTTGTTCCACCGAAGCAATGGGCCAGCATGAGAGTCGCCCGGGAGCTGGAGAAAAAGACCGGGAAGAAGATTATCCATTTTGAGAAAGGAGATTATCAGGGTCCTGATTTCGATACACCCGAACACGTACTCCAGGCTACGGAGCAGGCGCTCAGGGACGGTTATGTCAGGTATGATCCGGGTCCCGGTCTTCCGGAGCTCAGGGAAGCCATAGCGGCCGAGATGACGAGCCGCGGGAGAAAAACGAAACCAGAAGAGGTTATCGTGACTGCCGGAGCCAAGCATGCACTCACTATGTCCCTTCTCACTTTCCTGGAAGAGGGGGACGAAGTCATTTTCCCGAATCCCGGCTACCCGCCGGATGAGGTGTGGGCCAAGTACGTGAGAGCAGGGATCAATCACACTCCGCTTACGAAACCCGACTGGCAGTTTGACATCGAAAAGCTCGAAAGTCTGATTACTCCGAAAACGAAGTTACTCATCATTAACACGCCGCAGAGACCGAACGGGCACCTCGTCGAGAACCCTGAGGAAATTGCCGAACTTTGCTTCAAATACCCGAACCTGATGGTCATTTCCGACGAGATCTTTTCACACGTTACCTATGACAAGCCTCACAAGACGATATCCGCGATCTCCGGAATGGAGGACAGAACCATCGTTATAGATACTTTCTCGAAGACTTACGCAATGACCGGGTGGAGGATAGGCTGGGCCGTAGCTCCCGTACCCGTGATAGACAAACTCTCGATTTTCCTCCAGGACTCCATCACCAATGTCGCGGCATTCATTCAGAAAGCTGCGTACGCTGCAATGACGGGTCCGCAGGACTGGACTATCCGAAAGACCAATCTGCTCAAGAAGAAGAGGGACAGAATGGTAGCGGGACTGAACACGATCCCGGAAATAAAGTGCGATACACCCGACGGGGCATTTTACGCTTTTCCCGATATTTCAGGAACCGGTCTGACCTCGCAGGAATTCACGGACCGACTCGTCGAGACAGTCGGAGTAGCGGTCGTCGCCGGGACAGCATTCGGAAGTCAGGGAGAAGGATATGTCAGGGTTACGTACGCATGTCCGGATTCCGACATAGACGAGGGAATAAGAAGGATTAAAAACGCGGACCTCAAAAAGACCGCCGCTTAATCTTAATATGGTTTTCCGGAGACAGGCTTTTATCCCCTGCCGTGTTGAAAGTTCCAGGCACGCGGGTTAAGAGTTTGTCTCCGACTTTTTATTTTCACGCCGGCTCGCATATAAAATATATTTGTAAATTCCCATCAAATCGACAAGACCGGTATTATTAAGAAACCGGCGGCAAGGAAGATTATGAGAACCCCGTTTTTCAATTCTCTAATAATAACCGCTCTTATTTTGTCAAGAGTAATAGTCATATCATGCTATACAGCGCCCGTTACGGGAAGATCTCAGTTCATAATCCTTTCACAGTCCGAAGAGAGTCAGATGGGCCTCGCCGCGTTTCAGGAAGTCCTCAAGACGGAGCAGGTCTCGAAGAATCAGTAGTATAACGAAGCTGTAACGAGAGTCGGCATGAGGATCGTGGGGGTCGCCGATTCACCCTCGCATAAATGGGACTTCAAGGTGCTGAAGGACGACGAGCAGATAAACGCATTCGCTCTGCCGGGCGGAAAGGTGGCGGTATATTCGGGTATTCTGCCCGTCGCGAAAACCGACGCGGGTCTAGCAACGGTAATGGCTCATGAAATAGGACACGTAGCCGCACGCCACAGAGCGGAGCGGGTATCGACCGACGTGCTCGCCCAGATAGGCGCCGTAGGTGTAAGCGCGGCACTCGTAGGGAGCGATCCCTGGGTGTCGAGCGCAATCCCATGCAGGCATACGGGGTCGGCGTCACGGTCGGCGGGATACTCCCCCTCAGCAGGACACAGGAAGCCGACCATATCGGACTCATCTACATGGCCAAGGCCGGGAATGACCCGAGAGAGGCCATAGCGTTCTGGGAGAGGATGGATGCCGCGGTTAAGGGGAAACCCCCAGCCCCCTGAATTCCTTTCCACACACCCAGGCTACGGGACGAGAATAAGCAATCTGAAAAAGTGGCTGCCGGAAGCGCTGCCATATTACGAGCAATCTCAAAAGGCCCCCAACAATACTATCGCGAAGTAGGGCCTGATATTTGAGGCCGTAAACTATATACTATTACCCCTCTATGGAATACACCGTCGTTTAAGGAATACAATGACAAAAAAAGCCCGTATAGAGAGGTTTTACGAGGAGCTCTACGACAAATTTGGCCCGCAGGGATGGTGGCCAGCAAAAACCGCCCTCGAATGCATATTGGGAGCAATTCTCACTCAGAATACATCGTGGAGTAATGTGGAGAAGGCGCTCGATAACCTCATGAGTCAAAACCTCATTTCAATAGAGAGATTGGATCTTATAACGACAGATGAGCTCGCAGTCCTCATCCGCCCATCGGGCTATTACAATCAGAAAGCCGTCAAGATCAAGAAGTTCGTATCGTTTTTGTTGAGAGAATACTCCGGCAGCCTGGACAATATGTTCGCGGAAGATAAATCGATCCTCAGAGAAAAACTCCTCTCCATACAAGGGATCGGCCCCGAAACCGCGGACAGCATCATGCTATACGCAGGAATGATACCGGTGTTCGTGGTCGACGCATACACATGGAGGATACTGTCCAGGCACGGCCTCGTGCCCATTGAAACTTCGTACGATGAAATTCAGGAGCTTTTCACAGACTCGTTAAGGGAGGATGCTGTGATGTTTAACGAATATCATGCACTACTGGTGAAGGTGGGCAAGGAGCACTGCAGGAAACGTAACCCGCTCTGCGGAGGGTGCCCCCTCGAATTCGACCCGCATGAGGTTTGAACCGGGACACTTGTATGTAATTCGGGTAAAGATACATTTAATCCGTACCGTCAATCAATTTAGACCGGTCTTGGCGGCGTCGACGACGGCCTTGAAGCTCTCGGGTTCCCTTATGACCATTTCCGACAGGGTTTTTCTATCAAGCTCTATACCCGCTTTCTTGAGTGATCCCATGAACGCGCTGTATGATAGACCGTACGGCCTGACAGCGGCGTTTATCCTGGTGATCCAGAGCTTTCTGAAATCCCTCTTCTTGAGCTTTCTATGCCTGAAGGCATAGGCCATGGCGCGAAGAACGGTCTCTTTGGCCCTTCTTATATTGTTCTTCCTTCTGCCCCAAAAACCTTTTGCGAGCTTGAGAACACGCTTCCTTCTCTTTCTCGAAGCTACCCCTCTTTTAATTCTCATTTCTTTCTCCCGTCATTCATAAAATCGTCATGAAAAAACCATAACGCCAATTAAACAGAACTGAATGAATTCTAACTTATCTTACTTATACGGAATGTAGGACCGAATCCTCCTGGCCTCCGACCCCTCAACTATCTTGGACGAGACAAGTCTCCTCATGCGCTTTCTATTCTTTTTCGCATTCAGGTGGCTGTGACCGCCGCTAGACCTCTTAATTTTTCCGCTCGCAGTGACCCTAAATCTTTTAGCGGCGCTCCTGTTCGTTTTAACTTTCAGTTTTGGCATTTTCCTTACCTCCGTGCGTACTTTTCTTGGGTGATAGTACCATAATGAGATTCTTTCCTTCAAGCCTCGGGGGCATATCGACACCGCCTATGTCAGCGACCCTGTCTATAATTTTGTTTGCCAACACTCTGCCGAGCTCGGGATGCACTATCTCACGGCCCCTGAAAAATATCCTTATTTTAGTTTTATTGTCGTCCTCCAAAAATTCCCTGATCCGGTTTATTTTAACATCGAGGTCATGATCGCCGATATTCGGACGAAATTTCAATTCCTTTATAGTCGGTATTTTCTGTCTCTTCGAATTCGCCTGCTTTTTAAGCTCATATTTATACTTGCCGTAATCCATCATCCTGCAGACAGGCGGATTCGCGTTGGGGGCGATCTCGACCAGGTCGACGCCTCTTTCTTCAGAAATGGTGAGAGCTTCACGTAACGGAATAACGCCCAACTGCTCTCCGGATTCGGAAATTAGCCTAACTTCCCGTGCTCGTATCCGTTGATTTACACGAACTTCGGTCTCTTTGCTTCTGATCCCTTTAGCTATTGCCGTTCAACCTCCCTCCACGTTTGAGGATCAAGCTCAGCTGCTATGTGCTCAATAAATTTGTCTAAAGTCATCGAAGGTAAATTCTTGCCCCCGAGCTTCCGAGGAGCCACCATTCCCGATTCGGCCTCATTCCTGCCAACCACAAGAAGATACGGAATCTTCTCTAGCTGCGCCTCTCTTACTTTCAATCCCAGCTTCTCGTTCCGCGTATCGCTCTCGACTCTAATCTTCCTAGCTCTCAACGCTTTATAAAGTTCCTCCGCATACTGAGTCTGCTCATCGCCTACGGTCGCAACACGCACCTGTACCGGACTCAGCCAGAGCGGAAAAGCCCCGCCGTAATGTTCTATCAATACACCGAAAAACCTTTCCATAGATCCGAAAATAGCGCGGTGAATCATAATAGGCTGATGACGCGCATTATCCTCGCCGACGTAGGTCATATCGAACCTCTCAGGGAGGTTAAAATCTACCTGAACTGTGGAACACTGCCAAGCTCGTCCGAGAACATCTTTTATCTTGAGGTCTATCTTGGGTCCGTAGAACGCTCCCCCGCCTTCATCCACCTCATACTCGAGTCCCTTTTTATCGAGCGCTGATCTGAGGGCGTCCGTCGCCCTGTCCCATACCTCGACTCGACCGACAAACTTCTCAGGCCTGGTAGATAGATAGACCTCATAATCGTCAAATCCGAACGTCCTAAGGAACATCGTAGTAAGGTCGAGAACACCCAGAACCTCGTCCTCCATCTGGTCGGGCCTGCAGAAGATGTGGGCGTCATCCTGGGAGAACCCTCTTACCCTGAGGAGTCCGTGGAGCACGCCTGAACGCTCGTAGCGATAGACAGTACCTATTTCCGCCCACCTTAGCGGGAGATCCCTGTAGCTCCTTATGCCCGTTTTATAAATCATAATGTGGAAAGGACAGTTCATCGGTTTTATTTGGAATTCCGTATTTTCGACTTCCATACGGGGATACATATTTTCACTGTAGAACTCGAGGTGGCCGCTCGTTTTCCAAAGGTCTATTTTGGCTATGTGAGGGGTGTAGAGAAGCTCGTAGTCATAATGCTCGTGTTGGTCTCGCCAGAAATCCTCGATCACCCGCCTTATCCGAGAGCCTTTCGGATGCCAGAGCACGAGCCCGGCCCCCGCCTCTTCCTGTATAGAAAAGAGGTCGAGCTCCCGGCCGACTTTTCTATGGTCGCGTTTCCTGACCTCTTCGAGCTTGTCCAGATATTTCTTTAATTGCTTTTTATCCCAGAACGCGGTCCCGTAGATTCTCTGGAGCATAGGGTTCTTCTCGTCCCCCCTCCAGTATGCACCCGCTATGCTAAGGAGCTTGAAAGCCTTCACATATCCGGTCGATGGCGCGTGCGGCCCCCTGCAGAGGTCATGCCAGTCTCCCTGTTCGTAAATGGTTATCTGCTGGTCGGGAGGAAGATCGTTAACAATTTCCACCTTATAGTTCTCCCCTTCCCCGCTAAATATATCTACCGCATTCTGTCTCGACACTTTTTTCCTGACGAGCGGTTTCTTCTGATCGACTATCTCCCTCATCTTTTCCTCTATCTTTTCCAGGTCTTCGGGAGTAAAACCTTTTGAATATTCGAAATCGTAGTAAAATCCGTTCTCTATCACGGGACCTATTGTGACCCTGACTCCGGGAAAGAGCGACTGCACGGCTTCGGCCATGATATGAGCGGCGGTATGTCTAATGAGCCTGAGGCCATCCTCGGAGCCCGCCCTTACGGGCACAAGCTCAGAATTGTTCTCTATCTCGAACCAGAAATCCACAAGCTGACCGTTGACCTTCGCGCCCACGGTGCCGTTTCGTATACCGATCGAATTTATTATCTCCCCTACAGTAGTGCCTTTAGGAAAAGTTCTTTCCGCCCCGTCGGGAAGGCTTATATTAACTTCTTCCATGATCTCCGATACTTTGTGGTGAGCACGGCAGGATTTGAACCTGCGACCTCTTGCGTGTCAAGAAAGCGCTCTCCCCCTGAGCTACGCGCTCAATAATTGCAAGAACCCTTAATTTTCTTACATAAAACCATAGCTGTCAAGATTCGATAGGGGCATATTTCACTATAATAGTTTATATTATCCTCATCAAATCACCGATACATTTATGCATTTTCTTTACCGCTTGACCAGCCGCCGCAGCGCTTATCTCACCGGATACGGTAAGACTAAATTGCTTCCTCAACCTCCCTACACAACCTTACGAACGCATGCTCCTTCAGCTGCCCGAGCAACCCGGCAAATTTCGACAGGAAGGGCTCTTTCTTCCATTCAAAAAAGCTCCGGTATAGAGCCTCGTCCCCGGAGACATCGAGAAGGTATTGAGCCAGGGACTCAGGGTTATCCCAGTCGGATACGTTGATAAAACATTTCTCGCCGGGGGCGAAGTCAGCTATATTAGGGGCGCCCAGATAAACGGGCACCGAGCCCGCAATCAAAGGGTCATAGAATTTCTCGGTCACATAGTCTCTAGCAATAGCGTTCTCAAATGCGAGTGTAAACTTGTATCTTGAAATCGTATCCATCTTGAATGTACGGCCGTTATCATCCGCCGCAGTCCTGTTTCGAATGAGCTCCCCATACGAATGTATATCGAGGACTCTCATCATTCTCATCAAATACTCCAACCTTCCGCTTTTATTATAAGGACTCGAGACGAACGCATTAATTATATTGCCGTCTTCTTTCTCACCGGGCGGCCTTCGAAGGAGTGTTCGGCTGCTTGGTGCGGGTGAACGCCCCCTGGAGCGGCTTCGTGCTGTCTCACGAGGCCATCGAGGCCCAGGAATTCCTGAGGGCCCGTCTCCCCCATGGCCCGGGCACCTGGGGCTCTCTGGCCTACACGCAGTACGGGAACCTGCCCTTGATGCAGCTCGCCGCCGTCACCGGGATCTGGGGCGTCACGTTCATGATCACTTGGGGCGCGTCGGTCGTGAGC
>JBIOKC010000016.1:0-24288 GCA_044451425.1 Thermodesulfobacteriota bacterium | reverse complement strand
CGAAATAATTAAAATATAAATTATATAGCGAAAATGATGGAATTCGATTCCGCACTAAAAATATCCTATGATTCGGGTTACCTCCGAAACAGGATACTCTATCACCTGAAGTACTCTATAGGCAAAAAAATAACAGAGGCTTCAAATAACGATTTTTTCCATTCCATTTCCCTCGCTGTCCGCGAATTGATAATAGACAGGATGTTAGGGACGGAAGAGTTATATAATTATAAAGACACTAAGAAGGTCTACTGCCTGTCACTCGAATATCTTATAGGCAGGTCGCTGACGAATAACCTAATCAACCTCGGATTGTATGAGCTTTGCAGGGAAGCGCTTGCCGGCCTCGGTGTCGATCTGTCGGATATAGTCGAAACGGAATCAGACCCGGCTTTGGGGAACGGCGGTCTCGGCAGGTTGGCCGCATGCTTTCTGGATTCACTCGCGACGCTCGGGATTCCAGGGTTTGGGTATGGGATAAATTATGATTACGGGCTTTTCAAACAGGACATCGTCAACGGTTATCAGGTAGAGCAACTCGACCATTGGCTGGGAGAGGAGTCCCCCTGGCTTATTGAAAGGCGCGAGGATATATGCGTCGTCCCCATCTACGGTCAGGTAAAGATTGAAAAAGACCTCAACGGAAACTACAGGTCGACATGGAGGGATTGGAAGTTCTTTTACGGGGTTCCATACGACATGCCGATAGTCGGGTACGGAAACAGGACCGTCAATTATCTAAGGCTTTACTCGGCCAGGTCATCTAATGAATTCGACATGAAGATTTTCAACAGCGGTGATTATGTGAAGGCTGTCGAGCAGAAAATTAAATCGGAGACCGTATCTAAAGTCCTCTATCCTTCGGATACGGTGGAGCAGGGCAAAGAACTGAGGGTAATCCAGGAATACTTCCTTGTTTCGTGCGCTATCCGCGATATAGTGAGGCAGTTCTTGAGAAGACACGAGGGTTTCGGGAATTTCGCTTCTAAGGTCGCCATACAGCTCAACGATACTCACCCCGCATTGGCTATAGTGGAGTTGATGAGGATGCTCGTAGACGAAAATGACATTCCTTGGGAAAGGGCGTGGGCGATGACGGAAGCCGTTTTCGGCTTTACTAACCACACGCTGCTTCCCGAGGCTATGGAACAGTGGCCTACATTGCTCTTCGGGCGCGTCATACCGCGGCATCTGGAGATAATCTATGATATCAACGAAAGATTCCTTAAGAAAGTCACATCGAGGTGGCCGGGAGATATAAACCGTTTAAGCAGAATGTCGCTGGTCGAAGAGGGTAACGGCAAGATGGTTCGGATGGCTCAACTATCCATAGTCGGGAGCCATTCCGTAAACGGAGTCGCCGCGCTGCATTCAGAGCTTATAAGGACAACTCTCGTGCCTGACTTTTACGAGCTCTGGCCTGACAAGTTTAATAATAAGACTAACGGCATTACTCAGCGGAGATGGCTGCTCACTTGCAATCCCGGTCTGGCTAATCTGATAAACAGAACAATAGGGGACGGGTGGATAACTGACCTTTATAAATTGAGGCCGCTTGAAAATTATGCTGGGGACGAAACATTTCAGCAGCAATTTCAGATGGCAAAAAGAGTGAATAAGGCAAATCTTGCTAAACTGATCCACAAATTGACTCGAATCACGGTGAATCCCGAGAGCATGTTCGACGTTCAGATAAAGCGTATTCACGAATATAAGAGGCAGCTGCTCAATATAATGCATATAGTTCACCAATACTTCAGCATTACCGAAGACGGTGCAGAGCTAAACACGCCCCGGACGTATATATTCGCCGGAAAGGCGGCTCCCGGATACTGGGCAGCCAAACAGATCATAAAGCTCATCAATAACGTGGCGCATGTTATTAATAACGACCCCAGAGCGAATAAGCAGATCAAGGTCATATTTATCCCTGATTACAAGGTGACACTCGCCGAAATAATAATCCCTGCCGCCGACCTGAGTGAGCAGATTTCCACTGCGGGTAAGGAGGCCTCGGGAACGGGAAATATGAAGCTTGCCCTGAACGGCGCCTTGACCATTGGTACTATGGACGGGGCGAATATAGAGATCAGGGAAGAGGTGGGGGAGGAAAACATATTTATATTCGGCCTGAGAGCTGAAGAGATTATGGAGATGAAGAGAACCCATAGTTACAATACCAGGAAAATTTATGAGGAGAACCCTGATTTAAAGAGAGTAATGGATTCTTTCGAGTCCGATATGTTCTGTAAGGAAGAGCACGGAATTTTCAAATGGGTTTATGAAGCCCTGCTTATGAACGGCGATGTCTATTTTCATATCGCCGATTTTGAATCCTATGTCAGGACTCAGCAAATAGTCGGTCAGGAGTTCAAGAGAACGGAAGACTGGCTGAGGAAAGCGATTCTCAATGTCGCGCGGATAGGCAAGTTCTCAAGTGACCGCACGATCTCGGAATACGCAGAGGATATTTGGAAGGTAAATCCGGTAAAGGATTAAGCAGCTTCACAACGGTTTTATAGTCGCCCGCCGTGATTTCGTCCGCAAACAAATTGACAATAAAATAGATCTGAGGTTAGATTCATACGCCGTGGTGTCTGCAAATAAAGAAAGATTGAAACGGATACTCCTCGAAAACTCCATACTCAGAGGCAAATTCACACTCGCTTCGGGCAAAAAGAGCGACTATTACATAGACGCGAGGCTCACGACACTTCATCCCGAAGGAGCCTATCTGGTCGCTGAAATTATGCTTGATGCGATAATGGAAGACCCACTCATCAATGTGGTCGGGGGTCCGACAATGGGAGCCGACCCCATAGTCGGTTCAATTTTATCCGCGAGCCATAGGCAGAACCATCCTCTCAACGGTTTCTTAGTTCGTAAACAGGAGAAGGGACACGGTACGGGAAAGCTTATTGAGGGCAATTTGAAGCCCGAAGACAATGCGGCTATCGTGGAGGACGTCATTACGACGGGCGGGTCGGTAATCACGGCGATAAACGCCGTGCTCGATTTAGGCGCCAGGGTAAGGAAAGTCCTCGTTTTAGTCGACCGCGAGGAAGGTGTAGATAAAATATTCAGGGATATCGGGATCGATTTTTACTCCATATTCAGGATATCGGAGCTACTCGAGCATTAGCCGAATAATCTTTAAACGGCTTCCCCCGATCCTCTTCTCTCGCCAATCCCGTATTCCTCTAACTTTCTTCTGAGCGTAAGCCTGTTGATGCCGAGCGTTCTCGCTGCCTTCGAGCGGTTCCAGCCGCTCGCGTCAAGAGCTTCCTGAAGCAGGACTAACTCGGCTTCCTTCACTACCATATCGTAGATATTCGCATCTTGTCCTGAGCTGAGCAGGCTTTTGACCGAGGTCCTGAGAGCGTCTTTCAGTGAGATGGTTTCCTTAGACTTTGACAGATTCCGTCTGCCGCTCAGATTAAGGTCGTACGAAGTGAGGTAAGTAGTTTTCGTGAAAGCTATTGCTTTTCTGATTACGTTCTCGAGCTCTCTCACGTTGCCGGGCCAGTCATACTCCATGAGCATTTTTTGGAACTTGTCCGTGAACCCCTTTATTTCCTTTCCTATCTGGCTGCCGTGTCTCCGCGTGAAGCACTCGGAAAGGAGAGGTACATCCTCTTTTCTTTCCTTGAGCGCCGGCAGGTGTATCCTCACGACGTTTATGCGGAAATATAGATCCTCTCTGAATTGTCCCTCCATGACCATTTTCTCAAGGTCTTTGTTAGTCGCAGCGATTATCCTGACATCGACCGTTATTTCTTTATTCGAGCCGAGCCTGTGGAATGTGCCGCTCTGAAGAACTCTCAACACCTTAGCCTGTAGTGAAAACGGCATGTCCCCGATTTCATCGAGGAAGATTATTCCGCCATCGGCCTCCTCGAACTTCCCGGTACGCGAAGCATCCGCTCCCGTAAAAGCCCCTTTCTCGTATCCAAAGAGCTCTGCCTCCAAAAGCGACTCGGGTATGGCCGCGCAATTGAGTACTACGAAGGGCTTTTCCCACCTAGTGCTCACCTTCCATACGGACTCCGCGACCAATTCCTTGCCTGTACCGCTCTCCCCGGTTATGAGAATCGGGACGTCCACACGGCCAACCTGCCCAATGAGCTTGCAAACTTCCTGAAGTATGGGCGAGTCCCCAACTATAGCGCATGTAACGCTCGTACCGGGGGCTCTTCCGTGGAATTCTACGACACTGCCTTTTAATTCCGATTTTATTCCCAGCGCTCTTTCCAGGGATGAGACTAGCGTCGAGTTTTTAAGAGGTCTGAATACGCAGTCGAAGGCCCCGAAAGTCATTGATTCTATGAGATATCTGGTTCCTTTTTCGGCGGTTATGACTATTACGAAATATTTGTCTTTTAATTCGTTCAGGCGGTTAATGCCCGTGGTATCGATATCGAGTAAAACCACATCTGCGTCCTTTATGTCCTCGGACCGGGTGAAGACCTCGACCGAATCCCTGCCGACGATATCTTTGATTTCATTTGCCAGGTTGTTATCTTCGGATAAAATTGAAACTTTGCCTGTCATGTATATAATATCCCCCTTATCATTGTATCAAAAATATACGGGGTGATTATCTGTTAATCAAGTGGATGAGCGCTGGACGGAGGTATCGCCTTCAATCACACGTTTTTTGTCATGGCATTCATTTTGCACCGAATTAAGGGATTAAGCTATCAAAAATATAAGCCGCTATTGTAAACGGAGACTTTTCTTTGGATTTAGTCCTTCTTATAGCTATTCTTCTATCGGCATTCCTAGCGCTTAATATAGGTGCGAACAATTCAGCGGCTTCGATGGCGACAGCTTACGGAGCCGGCGTCAGGACAAAACGGGAAGCGACCGTAATGATAGCTATTTTCGCCGTCCTGGGCGCCCTCCTGGCCGGCGCTCCCGTTGTCAAGACACTCGGGAACGGTTTGATCCCCAGCACTATATTCTCGGCCCACGTGGGACTCGTTCTTGTAATCTTCGTAATTGCAGTTCTTTTCGTTTCGTGGGCTAACATAGCGCGTGTTCCTGTAGCCACCACACACGCTATAGTTTGTGCTATAGTGGGAGTAGGTCTCTACTCGAAATCCCTGAACGGTGAAAAATTTTTCGAGATAGTGGTCTGGTGGGTGATTACTCCACTCGTGGCGCTAGTGCTGAATTACTTGATTGCAAAATATCTGTATCTGAAGACTCTGCAGTTTCTCACGGGCCGGTTCTCGGAAGGCAGCATAAATAAGATATTATCTATTCTAATAACCATTTCAGGTGTGTTTGTCGCTTTTTCTGCAGGAGCAAATAATTCCGCTAACTCCGTTGGTCCGCTTGTAGGGCTCGGTCTCATGAACGCCAACGTTGGAGCGGTGATGGCTGGTGTCGCCATGGGTGTCGGAGCAATGCTGCTTGGTGGGAGGGTTCTCGATAGTGTCGGCAAGGAAATAACTGAAATCTGCATACTAAGGGCAATATCCGTCGAGTTTATCGGTGCGGCTATAATCCTTGTAGCATCGATATTCGGTGTGCCTGTGTCCTTAGCAGAGATAGTCACGTCCGGTATTATAGGGTTTTCTCTGGCTCAGCAGGGATTTGCGGAAACAGCGCAGAATCGGCACGTCGTCAGGATAGCGTTTTTCTGGTTCGTAATACCGTTTGTAGCGGTAGCTATGGGATACTTGTTGTCTTCACTTTATTTTAACTATAATGTATCGGCTCTTATAATCAGCAACTTCGGTTTCTAGCATGTATAGGTGTAGGGACTCCCGACGGAGAGGTGATTAACAATCGATAGTTCGAGATCAAGAAGTAAAAGAGCGGGCAATGAGGATGCTCCGAGGCGGATATTCACTCCGGGCGAGGTCGAGGAGCTCAACCTGAAATTCGAGGGACGAAGCGCGGAGGATGTCCTCGGTTGGACGTTTCGGAATCTCCACCCCGGGGTGGCGCTCGCTTCGAGCTTCCAGGCTCAGGGAATGGTGCTGATCGATATGCTGATGAAAATAGACCCTGGCGCGAGGATATTTACTCTCGATACCGGGAGGCTTAATCAGGAGACCTATGACGTCATGGATGAGGTCAGAAAAAGGTATGGAGCACGGATCGAAATAGTGTTCCCCGAAAAAGCGGAAGTCGAGGAAATGGTGCTCGGGCGCGGAGTTAATTTGTTCTATAAAGGGAAAGAAAACAGAATTCTATGCTGCGAGGTAAGAAAGGTAAGGCCACTTAAACGTTTTCTCGCGAATCTCGACGGCTGGATAACGTCGATAAGGAAGGACCAGACGGAGAGCAGGGCTGGATCCAGGATATTCGAGCTCGATAATGTGAACGGCGGGATTTTAAAGATAAATCCGCTCGTCGACTGGACGAGCAAGCAGGTGTGGGACTACATAAGGGAATTCAACGTACCCTACAACAAGCTCCACGATTTGGGCTATCCGAGCATAGGCTGCGCACCGTGCACGCGCGCTGTAAAACCCGGGGAAGACGAGAGGGCGGGCAGATGGTGGTGGGAAAACGATTCCGATAAGGAGTGCGGGCTTCACTTCGACCATAACGGGGATTCCTGAGCTCGAAACCTGATTTCGACACATCCGCTATTGTGAATTATTTTCTTCTTCTTTTTCCGTTTCTTCGGTCACGAATGGAATTGGCGAGGCGTGATGAATTACCATTAACCAGCCGGATTCTGTCTTTTCGAAAATATTGGTCGATACGGAAAGGTTCATCATAACGGGGTCTCTCTTTATATAAGTGAGCTCCTGAATGCAGGTCACGCAGGCGGCGTTCCCTTTTATATCGACTGTGACATTGTGGAGCTTTATTTCGAGCTTGTCCTCGGGGTCGAAAATGTTCTCCCAACTCTGTCTTATTGCTTCCCATCCCTTGAGCATAATCCATCCCGGATGCATGCATCCGGCCCTGTCGTCGCGGACGAATACCATACTCATTAAATCGAGGTCCCTATTGCCCAGGGCCTCGTAGAATCTGCCGTTCACTTCGAGGATATTATCTTTATCAGAATTCCGGGACATCTTGTTCAATCTATTTTATACCTGAGAATTCCCGTCATGTCCTTTCGTTGGATTTCGATTATGGGCTGGCACTGACGGATGTCCGGTCAGTTACGTATGAGCTTTTTTTCGATGTTCGAAAAGCGCTAGGTACCTCAGTACGGGTCTCGGAGACCTACCTGTCTGCGAGCTTGAGAAAGTCTTGTCGGGCGCATTGAATTCCACCTCGAACCCCCGTTTCAGGAGCTCCAGGAAAAGCGATGCCAGACGGCTAATCTGGTGCTCTAGTCCGGGTCCGTCCCTTTCCGGATGGAACTCGATGACTGCTCCTCTTATCTCTTCGTCCTCCATCTCCCTCACCATAAGCCTCCCCCTTTTGGCGGTCGTTTTCCAGTGTATAAGTCTCGGGTTGTCGCCGTCCTTGAATTCCTTGATCGATCTCAGATCGAATCCGAACCCTGTTTTCTCGTGTTCCGTATCCCCCGAACCCTCATTAACGCCCGAGCACTCCGCATCGACTTTGTCCACTTTCGGGTACACCAGTATCTGATTTTCCCCGAGGTCTATTTTTATCCATTTTTTAAAAAATCCGAATGGAAACCTGGTCGAGAGCCTGGCTTCGGGGATCTTATTCCATCCCCTGTTCCCAAATGCGTACCTCAATGATGCTTTAACCTCGGCTTTTGGAGGCAGATATGGAATATATGACTTCCTGTCATCGAATTCTATGTTCAGGGAATATGACGGTATAAGGGATTTCAGATTCGTAAGAGAAAATTTCAGCGTGGCAGGCGATAGAGCGAAGAGATCTCCCGTCGGTTCGACCGACGCTTCGATCCGCGACAGGTTTATCATGGATAGGATTCCCGACGCTACGACGAAGCTCATCATTATTCCGAAAGTAAGATAGAGGAGGTTATTGCCGGTATTGATAGCGGCAAAGCCTACGAACAGGCTTATGGCTATGAATGTCAGCCCTTGTTTTGTCGGACTTGTCCTAGCCCAATTGTCCTTTCCCAGTTTAAGAAGGCTCATTTGGGATGGAGCGGATGCGGCGGGCATTTCCCATAACCCGCTTGCGCATGCCCTCGTATGAATTATATCTCTTATATAACGCACTTGTGTTCTTATTTCACGACGTCGACGAGCTTGCTGAGCGAGTTGACGATGTCTCCTTTCACCCTGGAAATGTCGTTATAGATCGCGAGGAACATTATGAATATAAGTATCGTGAGCCCTATGCGCTGACTGATCTCGAGAGTCCTCTGGCTGAGCGGCTTTCTCTTGATGCTCTCTATCAGGATGTAAAGGACGTGACCGCCGTCAAGCATCGGAATCGGGAACAGGTTTATAATTGCGAGGTTAATACTGACGAAACACGTGAACTGTAGAAGCTGTGCTATCCCGTTCTGTGCGGCCGCTCCGGATACCTTGGCTATGAGAATGGGGCCCGCGAGACTTTTTCCTGCCGTACTCAGGGCAATTTTGCCTGTAACGAGCTTGAAAAGGAACCCGAACAAAAGCCCGGCGACTTCCACTATCATGCCCGCGGCTTCCTGCACGCCGTGTGCAATCGCCCGGAAGAATCCGTATCTCTTTACGATTTCCTCCTGATAAGGCGAGACGCCGATTGCACCTTTCCCCGTTTCGACGGAGGTTTCGGGCGTGATATTTTTTGTAATGAGTTCACCCTGTCTCTTTATAAGGAGAATTACGTCTTTGCCCGAGTTCTCTTTTATTATCGTGGAGAGCTCGTCCCAGTCGGCTATCTTCTTCCCGTCTATTTCCAGTATCTCGTCACCATTCCTGAGACCGGCTTTGTCCGCCGGGGCGCCGTTGATCACCGACCCCACTTTGGCTTTCAGGGGTTCACTGAACCCTATGGCAACAATCCCCTCTGAGGATGCGAGGGCCTTCACCGGTATTATTTTCGTCCCTCCGTCCCGTTCGACCTCGATATTGATGAGTGTATCGGGATTTGTCTGGAGCTGTATATTCACGTCCTTCCAATCGGATACCTTGTTGCCTTCGATCTCCAGTATCTTGTCGCCTTTATGAAAGCCTGCTTCAGCGGCTTGGGAGCCGGGCTTTATATAACCGATTACGGGAGCCTGTTCGAGATACGCAGGGACTGTGATACCAATAAAGAAAACTATGGGGAGAAAAACGAAAGGAAGGAGGAAATTCATGCAAGGGCCCGCGACCACGATAAGTAGCCTGTTCAATAGAGGCTGAGTCGAGAAGCCCCTCGGGTACTCCTTTTCCGAATAGGTGTCAGCGCCTTCGAGATTACGCGCCTTTGCAGTTATATCAATTTTTTTATCGTCTCTTTCTATTACGAGAAGGTAGTCCTTTTCAGGTTCTTTCTCCAGTGCGGCTTCGAGCTGCTTCCACCGTGGAAATGAGGTGAGCACTATCCCGTCTATGCTTACAATCCTGTCTCCCGATCTGAATCCAGCTCTATCCGCGTCCGAGCCCGGGTCCACCTTGTCCACAATGAAATTCCCTTCGGAACCCTCCCCGTACATTTTCACGTAACCGCCGAGGGGCAGCGCACATATCAGGTATTCCGTCTCACCCTTCTTGAAGCCGAATAGTTTCTTCCCGAATCCGAGTGAAAACTTTTCGACCCTCACTCCGCTCCACTTCGCCAAGAGGAAGTGACCGAGCTCGTGTATAAACACCAATACTCCTATAACAAATATAAAAGCAACTATCGCCGTCATTTTTCAATTCTCCTGGTTTCTTATTAACCTAAGCGCGCTTTTTCTTGCCCATGCGTCACTGTCGAGGACTGCTTCGAGTGAACTCGCCGATTGAGTTTTATGAAGACTCATTACCTTCTCCACGATTCTTACTATATCCGTAAAACCAGTCTCGCCGTTGAGGAACGCTCGTACCGCAACCTCGTTTGCGCCGTTCATGACTGCGGGCATTGTCCCGCCCTCTCTGATTGCTCCGAACGCCAGAGATATAGATGGGAACTTCTCGTGATCCACTTCTCTAAAAGTCAGCTCTCGGAAGCTTTCGGGAACTACCATGTACCCGTTCATAGAGATTCTTTCCGGGTAAGACAGCGCGTATGCAATAGGGATCTTCATATCAGGCATACTCATCTGTGATATAAGAGACCCGTCAATATATTCTACCATAGAGTGAACTATGCTCTGCGGATGTATCCAAACGTCTATTTGCTCAGGGCCGAAACCGAAAAGCCATTTGGCTTCTATGACCTCGAATCCCTTATTCATCAGTGTAGCTGAATCTATTGTTATCTTGTCACCCATTCTCCATGTCGGATGTTTGAGAGCAACCTCCACCGTAACGTCTTTCATATCCTCTAAGGGTGTGTTGAGGAACGGTCCGCCGGATGCTGTGATGATGAGCCTTTTCACGAATTTTTTCCCGCAGGACTCTAGAGCCTGAAATATCGCGCTGTGCTCACTATCGACGGGGATGATGCTGTTCCCCATTTTCTCAGACTCGTCTGTCAGTATTTCTCCCGCTACCACGAGTGATTCCTTATTCGCGAGAGCAACATCCTTGCCGGCCTTTATCGCTGATAACGTGGGAATCAGACCGGACGCACCGACAATAGCAGAAACCACGAGGTCGCTACTGTCGAGGGACGCGATTTCGCTCGCCCCCTCCGGTCCGTGAAGAATCTCGACTCGGTAATCGCATAGTTCCGAACGCAGAGTATCGGCGAGACTCCTGTCCCTGACCGATACGGCTTCTGGTCTGAACTTGAGGATTTGCTCCCTGAGGATGTTAATATTCTCCCCGGCGGAAAGCCCCGCGACCCTGAACATGTCAGGGTGCTGCGACATCACGTCGAGGGTCTGTATCCCGATAGAACCCGTGGAGCCGAGTATGGTAATATTTTTCAAATGGCTTCCCTTTTGTTCACCTGTTCTCCGGTGAGTCCGAATCTCCGTTCCCGCCTCTGGTAATTGAGTATAGCTTTCACAAGGTGTCTCTTTCTGAAGCTGGGCCAGAGAGTCCTCGTGATATAAAGTTCGGTATATGCGATTTCCCAAAGCATGAAGTTCGAGAGCCTCATCTCGCCGCTCGTACGTATCAAGAGGTCGGGCTCCGGCATATCGGCCGTGTAGAGGAAATGAGAGAAATTTGCCTCGGTGATATTTGCGGGTGAAACATTCCCGTCTGTTACGATTTTCTTGACAGCGTCTATGATTTCTTCTCTGCCGCCGTAGCTGAGTGCCAGTGTCAGGGTCGGTTTCCGGAAGATCTTTGTCATTTCGATCGTGTCCTGGAGCACGTCGTATACGTCCCGGGGCAGGTCCTGAAGTCTTCCGATGGCATTAAGTCTTACACCGTTCTTTACCAGGTTTCCGCGTTCCTGGAGAAGATAGTGCTTGAGCAGATCCATCAGTGCGTTTACTTCACTCTTAGGTCTATTCCAGTTCTGGGTGGAGAATGCATAGAGTGTGACGTAATCGACGCCCAAGTCCTTCGCTGCCTTGACGATCGCACGTACCGACTTCATCCCCTCTCTATGCCCGCTTATGCGGTCGAGGTTCTTTTTCTTTGCCCATCTTCCGTTTCCGTCCATAATAATCGCGATATGGGTCGGAAGTTTATCTCTGTCAATCAGTGATTCGAGTTTCCCTATCATTAACCCTTAATTATAACACCTCATGTTCATTAAAAAAGTAAAGACTGCCGTCTGCAAATTGCAATTGAGTCGGGCCTACTGTTTAAATACCAGCTTGGAAAAATATGAAAGAGGAAAGGCTATTAGGACGACTATAAACAGCACCGTGAGTATAACCAGAAAGGTAAGGCAGTAAATGTAAAATGACAGAGGAATGAAAATGATTCTAAAAAGTATGAACCAGTCCCGTGAAAGCTGGAGAACGACGGAGAAGTAGCTTTTAATAAACCTGCTGAGAACCGTGACGACCATTTCGATCATATAATTGCGACCCGGCATTAATATATATCTATCCGGACCCTACTTCAAATGACCGATACATGCCGTCTTCTTTGCTCCGGACATTATAATACGTTCTTTCGCTTCGGTAAGAGTTTTCCGCCATAGAATATGAAGTAGACATATATTTAGATGTTTTGAACTAAGAAATCGGGGCAAACGGTAGCATGGATTGTTACTTGGCTCGAAAAATAATTAATGTATGCCCGGTGATTGCAGGTATGTCGCGGTATTAGCCGCCGCTATTTTCGGATGTCGAATGCCGTGAATATGGCTATTTCAGTTCGATAAATCCAATAGATATGGGAAATTTCGGATTCTCTCGGACGGCATTGTTGCGCCAAAATGAATTCGGTGCCGGAAGAGGTCACCGAGTGTAACGGTTTGTGCGCCTTCGGAAAGCGTAAGGACCGAGTTGCCGATTAACCCATGTTTGGTTAATCTCTAATGCTAAGAGGTAACGATATCGTGAACATAAAAAGAATATTTTCAGTGCTTATATTGCTGTCTCTCATGCTTGTTCATTACTCGGGAGTAGCTGCGGACGAAGCTAATTATGAGGGACTCTCGAATTTTACCAGGGTCCTGGATCTAATTGAAAGAAACTATGTGGAAAAGGTCGATTCCCAAAAACTTATGAACAACGCAATCGACGGTATGGTCAAGACCCTCGACCCTTACTCCACATACCTGACGCCTGAACGGTTCAGGGAGCTTGAGATAGGCACCTCCGGGGAATTCGGCGGCGTCGGCATGGAGGTTTCTGAAGAAAAAGGGGCGCTTACGGTAATCACTCCCATCGAGGGGAGTCCTGCTGATAAAGCCGGGATAAAGCCTAGGGACCAGATAATAGCAATAGAGGGAACATCCACTCAGGGCATGGTGGTCCAGGAGGCGGTAAAGCTTCTGAGGGGCCCTATGGGGACTCCTGTAAAATTCACCATCAGGAGGGAAGGGGTAGCCGAGCCTAAAGTCTTCACACTAATAAGGGAGAAGATAGTCGTAAGGAGCGTCAAATCCAAGCTCCTCGATAACGGCATAGGGTACGTGAGGCTCTCGCAGTTTCAAGATCACTCGTCCCAGGAATTAAGGGACGCTATTAAAGGACTCGAGGCGCGCAACGGAAAGGATCTGAGCGGGCTTGTCTTTGACCTCAGAAATAACCCAGGTGGTCTTCTCACGGAGGCGATCGATATCGTTGATCAGTTTATCGATAGCGGCCTTATTGTAAGCGTGAAGGGAAGGACCCCGGAGCAAACGAGGGAGTATTATGCAACCAAAAACGGTACTTTTCTGGCATTCCCGGTGGTCATACTTGTGAACGACGGTAGCGCAAGCGCTTCTGAAGTAGTTGCCGAGGCCATGCAGGATAGCAAGCGAGCTGTAATACTCGGTACAAAAACTTTCGGGAAAGGCTCGGTTCAGACTATCATAAAGCTAGATGACGGCTCAGGACTCAAACTGACGACAGCGAAATTCTACGCCCCTAGCGGCAGGTCTATTAACGAAGTCGGAGTTACACCTGATATTAAGGTCGAGAACACCGGAGACCACGACAAGCAGCTTGAGAGTGCCGTTAACATTCTAAAGACCTCTCGGGCCGGCAAAGAAATCCCCAAGGGCTAGTAGGGAGCGTCCCACATTTGCGTAGATCGACGCAGAACGGCAAATCAAGAAGGTCAAATAAAAGGAACGGCGGAAGGAGCATAAGGGAGAGCAGGGTATTAGCCCTCACACTTGGTTTTTTTGTCGTACTGGTTCTTGGTCTCTATGGTCTATATCATCTAAAAAAACATGTATCCCCGGAAAAGCCTTCCCCTGTAGTTACAACCGGTAAAATGAGTGGACTCGTGAAGGATGCGGACCGTATCCTCACGGGCGTATTTTTCGATCTAGGCATCTCGGCCCAAGATATTGAGTCGAAGAATGTATACAGGAAGAAAGTGGACGGAGTCGGATGGGATTACAAGGAAATAGTAGTGCGCACACCCGGTGGAGTCGATGGCAAGGATATTAAAAGCGCGTTTGAGAAATCTTTTTCTGGTAAGCCCTCATTCGGGTGGAAGTTCGTAAGCTCGGGAGATTCACTCATTGCGGAACTGAGAATATCGGGGTTCAAGACTCACAGGGTGGATTTTATGCTAGGGTCTCGTAAAACACTCCCGGCTAATATGGCGAAAGAAAAAGGCGGTCGGGCCGAAAAAGAGGCTCTGGCAAAAAAAGAGCCCGATCGGATGGATAAGCCGGTCAAAACGGCTGAGTCCGAAGTCCCAAAGGGCGAGCCCGGCAAGAGACTGTATAAGCCCCGGGTAGCGATAATAGTGGACGATATAGGAATGAGCAAAGGTCCTATTGATAAGCTCCTAGGGCTTCCGCTGCCGGTCACTTTTTCAATCCTTCCTAATTTGCCGTATTCGAAATATGCGGCACAAAGGGCAAGCGACCAGGGTTGGGAAGTCATGCTTCATCTGCCTATGGAACCAATCGAATCCTCCGGATATACTGCCGCCGCCGCGGGAGAAGACGCTCTTCTTGTAGGAATGCCAAAAGATGCGACCATGGCGAGGCTCAAGAAAAACCTTTCTTCGGTTCCCTACATAACAGGCGTGAATAATCACATGGGATCGAAGTTCATGCAGAATGAAGTGTTGATGGAGATGGTTCTTGAAGAAATTAAGAGGAGGGGCCTTTTCTTTATAGACAGCATGACTTCCTCCGGTAGCGTGGGGTATAAAACCGCTTTGAACTTGGGCATGAAAACCGGGAAAAGAGATGTATTCTTAGATAATTCCTCGAAGCAAGCCTCGTATGTAAAATTACAGATCGAGAAACTCGTTCAGCTGTCGGAGAAAAACGGTTATGCGATAGGTATATGCCACCCTTACCCGGGCACTATCGAGAGCTTGGCCGAAGTTATACCGGCTATCAGCGCCAGGGTAGATATTGTCCCTGTTTCAATGGTGTTGACTCAGGGCAAGGAGTTGAGTCAGAGGTAATGTCTTAATTATATTCATGATCAGGCTGTAGGAGGTAAGGGATGGGACTTATAGATGATATCAGGAAAAAGCGGGATTCTTGGGTAAGGAGGTTCGAAGAGCACCGTCAGGAAGATGAGAGCGCGCAGGAGGCTCTCGACCCCGAGGTGGAAGAAAAAAAGATCAGGGAAAGTCTAAAGAGAGTGGGTGTATTTACATTAAAGCGGGAGAAGGGGAAACGGTAGGTGTTCACGGTAGCCCGCCTACTTGACAATTTGTCGCTAATCTTTTAGTTTTCTCTACTCAGAGCGAAGTTACCAACGGAGGGATTTGTTAATGCCAGGAATTGTGGTTGGAAATAATGAGAGCATAGACAGCGCACTTAAAAGGTTCAAAAAGCAGGTGGAGAAAGGGGGCGTATTGTCCGAAGTCAGGCGGAGGGAGTACTACGAAAAGCCCAGCGAGAGGAAAAAGAAGAAGCTATTTGCCGCAAAAAAGCGCGTTATAAAACGTACTAGAAAAAACTAGCTTATTATAGACATACATTAAACCGGTAGGGGGAACACTACTATGTATTCTATATTCCGAGAGTTCAGGGCCGGGGCCTTTTCTTTTGAAAATCCGAGTTTTATTCTAAAATATAAAATAATTATAGATGATCAATTTTGACAGTGATTTCCTCGTAAAAGAAATAAAGAGGAGGTTGAGCATTATTAACCTCATTGAGGGTTACATATCTATTAAAAAAACTGGAAAGGGTTATGTAGGCCTCTGTCCATTCCATGATGACCACAACCCGTCGATGCACGTTGACGAAGAGAAGGGTCTTTTTCATTGTTTCAGCTGCGGCGCCGGCGGCGATATTGTGGGTTTTTACATGAGGTATAACGAACTCACGTTTCAGGAGGCGATTTCGGATCTCGCAAAGCGTGCGAATATAACGATAGAAAAAAAAACTCCTCCTGTAAAAGGCAATTCGAGAATTAGCACTCTTCTGAAAATCAATTCCGCAGTGGCCGGGTTTTATCACAGGGTTCTTCTAGAAAGCCGTAAGGGTGAATCCGCCAGAGATTATATAGAAGAAAGAAAATTACCCTCAACGGTGGTAGATGAATTCAGGCTCGGCTATGCGCCCGCTGGCTGGGATACCATCGTCAAATATTTAACGAAGCATCATGTCCCCCTAACGCTTGCGGAAAAGACAGGTCTTGTCGTTAAGAAGAACAGCGGCGACGGTTACTATGACAGGTTCCGGGACAGAATAATTTTCCCGATCACTAATGTGGACGGTAAGGTCATAGGTTTTGGAGGAAGGATCATCAAAGAAGGTGATGAACCTAAATATATCAACTCCCCCGAGTCCGAAGTTTATCAAAAGAGAAGAAGCTTCTACGGACTCGACATGTCCAAAGACCATATAAGAAAAAATAAGAGAGTTATCATAGTAGAAGGCTACATTGACTTTTTGTCATTATACTCGGCGGGTATTAAGAACGCAGTGGCGACGCTCGGGACATCCCTTACGAGGGACCATGTAGTTACTCTCGGGCGTTATACGGACAGGATAGTGGTCGTCTTTGACGGTGATGAAGCGGGACTAAAAGCGGCCGTAAGGGCGCTCGATGTATTTCTCGAGGAGGGTCTCCTCCCGCATGTCGTTTTGTTGCCGGACGGAAACGATCCGGATTCGTTCCTGACGACGCGGGGTAAAGAGGGCTTTAATCAATTGATAGAAGAATCGCCGACCTTGCTAGACTTTTACATTGAAAACACCGTGAGGGAATATCGAAGCGGGGAGCTCACGCTGAACAGCAGCGTGAAAGAGATCACCGCCGTGCTGATTAAAGTTAATGACCCAATACTGAGAAGCAGCTATATTAGAAAGACTGCGGAAAAGCTCGGTCTAAGGGAGAACGAGGTGCTTTCCCTCGTAAGGCAGGGTAAGGGACAGGCTAAAATCGGAGGCGTTAAAAACGTTAACGCACACAGCAACCATGAGAAGCTGCTTCTGATTATTCTCCTTAAATTCCCTGAATTGGCTTCACTGCTTGCGGACGAGGACTTGACCGTGCTTATCTCAAACCCCGATATAAGATCCATATTGGAAGAAATAGTTATTAACGGCTCCCGCGACGTGTCTTCTCTCCTGATGATGTTTCAGGGCAACGTGGCGCAGGGACTAATCTCGGAAGCGCTCATGTCGTCACAGGGAATATCCGATAAGGAAATAGCGGCTAGAATGATCGAGAGCTGTATCGGAAAATTAAGACTCGTTAAGCTTGATGAAAGGCTAAAGACACTCAGACTCAAATTAGACAATGCGGTAAAGAATAAAGATTCCGGACTTGAGAAACAGCTGCTGACTGAGTATAGGGATTTAATGAAACAAAAATAACCGGAAGAGGTGAGAGCCTTATGCGAAATAAGAAGAAAGAGGGTTTTCATATAAAGATGGCGAACGAGGACGGGCTTTCCGATTCGGTCATAGAATCGGTCAACAGCGATATTCCGGACGACGAGGGAGTTTTCGTCGAGGAGCAGGACGATGCTGAGTTTTCCGACGCAGACGAGATCCGTGAAAGCGCGGTTAAATACGGATTCAGCCTTGGCGATGCGAAGGACAATGCTAATGAATATGACTTAATCAGGTTTTATCTGCACGAAATAACGGATCATTCACTTCTCACGAGAGAGCAGGAAATACGGATAGCGAAAGAGATCGAGACCGGTAAAAGGATCGTAGCGAAAGCCGTCCTCGGGTCTTCGTTAATGTTAAAAGAAGTTATAAGGCTGGGCGAAGAGCTTCAGAAGGGGAGCTTGAACGTTAGGGACATCACCAATTCGATCGATGATTCGGACGGCGCCGTCGAGGAAGAGCTGCAGCTGGGGATAAGGAATTCATTGGTTGCAATAAATCAACTCTATGAGGAAAACGAACGGGTGAAGAAGGATCTGGGTTCGGCGTCGGTCAGAAAAAAGAAACTCCTTCTCGAGAAGATAAAAAAGAACAACAGCACTATACTGGGTTATCTGGAGGATATAAATCTAAACTGGACTCAAATGGAGAGGATTCTCTCGGTCACAAGGAGCTATATCAACAAACTGGAAAAACTGAAAAACGATTTTGAATCTCTGGGTAAGAAGAAAAAATCTTCGTTATCGAAAACGAAGAGAGCCTTGAAAGGGAGGATGGCGGAGCTCCTTAATGATTCGGGATCGGACACGGAATTGCTAAAGAAATCACTCCGGAGGATTGAGTTCGGTGAACAGATGACACACCGGGCAAGGCGGAAGCTCATCGAGTCCAACCTGCGACTTGTTGTAAGCATCGCCAGGCGCTATATCAATCGCGGCCTGCCTTTCCTCGACCTCATACAGGAGGGTAACATGGGGCTTATGAGGGCGGTCGAGAAATTTGAATATAACAGGGGATACAAATTTTCGACGTATGCGACCTGGTGGATACGGCAGGCAATTACTAGAGCACTCGCGGATCAGTCCAGAATTATCAGAATACCGGTACATATGACTGAAACTATCAACCGGATTGTCAGAACATCGAGGCTGCTCGTGCAGGAGCTGGGTCGTGAGCCTATGCCTGAAGAAATAGCGGAGAAGGTTGGCATGCTATCGGATAAGGTCGCACGCGTGCTAAAGATTTCCAAAGACCCCATCTCGCTTGAGACGCCTATAGGAGACGAAGAAGACAGCAAGCTTGTTGACCTTATTGAGGATTTAAATACTACTTCGCCCATTAAGGTTCTCGAAATGAGCGAGCTGAAGGAGATAATCAGCAATGCCTTATCTTCGGTGCTGAATACGAGGGAGGAAAGTATAGTAAGACTCCGGTTCGGAATCGACGATGAAAAAGAGCATACTCTTGAAGAAGTCGGGCACGAATTCAAAGTCACGCGCGAGAGGATAAGGCAGATCGAAGTGAAAGCCATCAAGAAGCTGAAGAGGGCGGGAAGGGTCTATCCCATTAAGAGTTATTTGGAAAAGACATAAACCGGATCGTGAGCTTCTATATTAAAATCCGCCGGCGTGATTAATACCAGTAGTGTTTTCTCATCAATTCCTTTGCTTCGTCGAAATACTGAAGGGCCGATTCAGTGGTTCTCAGTCTGAGCATATGTTTTATATCCGAAACCGTGGCACCTTCCCCCACCGCGAGCATTGCAGCCGTGTGCCTCAAGCTTGATGGGCTGATGCCCTTCTTCTTGATGCCAGATAACTCGAAATAGTGATCTATGCGCGCCCTTAAGCCGCGTGTGGAGATCCTTTCTTTTACCGCCCTGTTGCCTACCCCCCAGAATAGAGGCTCGTGAGGTCCCGAATCTCCTCTATCCTCGATGTATCTCGTGAGAGATTCTTCGACAACCGGGGTAAGCCTGACGTACTCGTCTTTCCTGTCCTTACTCTTGCCCTGAACGAAGATTACCCTTTGCTCTCCTCTTGTTTTCAGATCGATGAAGTCGGACCTCACTATTTCTATCTCGCCCAGGCCCGCTCGCACCATCAGGTTCAGTATAGCCTCATCCCTTCGCCCGAGCGGGGTCGAGGGGTCAACCGTATTAAACAGCTTCGTAACGTCGCCTCCGGATAGCGGGTCGATGAGGTGCCTTCGCGGGCGCGGGGCACCCTTGACCTTCTTTGCCGGGTTTTCTGAAATTTTGCCTGTGGAGACGAGGTAATCGTAGAATCTCCTTACGGCGGTCAAATATGCGGACATGGATGTGGGGGAGAGGTTCTTTGAAATTATGTAATCTTTATAATGCTGTATATCGTTTGAAGTGAGTACCATAGGCTCGGTCTTCCCGAGCCATTTCGAAAATTCCCGGAGCGCTTTTCTGTATGTATCCTTCGTTGTTTCCCTCCGAAGGAGGGAAACTATAAACTCGTTAATCAACTTATCCATCTATCAGAATTAAAACATTTTTAACGTTCATATTCAACACGAGCCCTTGACATGCCTGTTATACCGTGTAATTTATATCTCGGAATCTAGGTGGTAATACTGAAGAGGTCACACCCGGTCCCATTCCGAACCCGGAAGTTAAGCTCTTCAAGGCCGATGATACTGCTCTTGTACGAGAGTGGGAAAGTAGGAAGCTGCCTTGGTTCTTTATTTTTGCCCATTTTGTTCACTGTCAATAAAATCATCCGCTGAGCTTTACTTCATAGAATGGCGTTTAATTGTTTTTAACTGTCCTTTATGTACTATTTTCCTCGTTTCAATAATCATAGACAAAGAGGCATCGGATTTGAAGAAGGCAAAACTTGCGGTATTCGTTTCGGGTAACGGTACTAACCTCCAGGCGATTATTGACACCCGTATCCCTTCTGTGGATATCGTTCTCGTTTTCAGCAACAATCCCCAGGCTTACGCCCTCGAGCGGGCGGCAAGTCAGGGGATACCGTGCGAGGTGCTAGACCATAAGAAATACTTCAGCCGGGAGGAATATGACGGTGAAGTTTTAAAGATGCTCGAGCCTTACGGCGTTGATCTGATAGCTCTGGCCGGTTTTATGAGGATACTCTCCCCTCGGTTCGTGAGGGCATATAAGAATAGAATAATTAATCTCCATCCCGCTCTTCTTCCCTCGTTCCAGGGCATTAATGCCGGGAAGCAGGCGCTCGAGGCGGGTGTGAAGTATACGGGTGTCACAATTCATTTCGTTGACGAGGGCGTGGATACCGGGCCTATAATACTGCAGTCAGTCGTGCCCGTGCTCGATGACGATACGGAGGAGAGTCTCCTGGAGAGGATACACAGGGAAGAGCATAGGATTTATCCTGAGGCTATTGACCTTATCGCGAGCGGGAAATTCTCTATACAGGGTAAGCGGGTCCTCAGGAAGCCATAGCTCCTGGATGAGCTTATATTTCCCTGCCGACCGCGCATGCCACCGGCGCCGCCTTTTCCATCAATGCCGCAAACTTCTTGGGTTTGAGAGACTGGCCGCCGTCGCTGATAGCGACCTCTGGATTGTTGTGAACCTCTATTATTAGCCCGTCAGCCCCGGCTGCTATGGCCGCAAGCGCCATCGGCGTTACGTACTGCCAGTACCCCGTACCGTGACTCGGGTCCGCGAATACAGGAAGGTGAGTCTTTTCCTTCAGTACAGGAATGGCGTTCAGATCGAAAGTGTTTCTGGTCGCGGTCTCGAACGTTCTTATTCCCCTCTCGCAGAGGATCACGTTTTCGTTGCCCTCCGAGAGGATGTATTCCGCGCACATGAGGAATTCCATAATCGTCGTCGCCATGCCCCTTTTTAGAAGAATCGGTTTTTTTGATTTCCCGACCTGTTTTAAGAGGGCATAGTTTTGAGAGTTCCTTGCGCCTATCTGGAGGACATCGGCGTATTCGACGACCGCCTCGAGATCGTGAGGGTCGAGAATTTCGGTAACTATGGGGAGTCCCGTGAGTCCTCTGGCCTTTGCCAGAAGTTTCAGTCCCTCGATGCCCATTCCCTGAAACGTATAAGGCGAGGTTCTCGGTTTATACGCTCCGCCCCTCAGCATGCTGGCGCCCGACTTCTTTACTGCTTTTGCTATATCCATTATCTGCTCTTCGCTTTCTACAGAGCACGGTCCGGCAATCACGGGGATCTTTTTGTCTCCGATTACTGTATTTCCGATTTTGAAATGTGTGTTTTCCGGCTTGAGATCACGGCTCGCGAGCTTATAAGGCTGTAGTATGGGAACGACTTTCTCGACCCCTTCGAGAACGCTGAGAGTTTCTATGTCCTGAGGTTTTCCTCTATCATCTCCAACCGCTCCTATGACGGTCCTTAAAACCCCTTCTATCAGATGCGCTTTATATCCGAGCTCGTCAAGCGTGGATACGGCCTTTTGAATCTGCTCTTTGGAAGCGCCGCTTTTCATTACTACTATCATTTTGGAATTCTCCTCCGCTTATTGAAAAGCGGGATAAAATTTAATAAAAACGTTATGTTACATGAAGAGCATGTGATGTCAACTGTCGGAACCGAAGGGGAAGCTTTGTACTCATGCGGGTGATTCCATAACAGGGCCGATTATTTCCGGAAATACTATTGATTCTTTATACATTGCATAGAATAATAATGTTCCTGATCAAAAGGGCAGGTGGCGGAACCGGCAGACGCGACGGCCTCAAAAGTCGTTGGGCTCACGCTCGTGAGGGTTCGACTCCCTCCCTGCCCAATCCTTCGGATGACATTAAGGTCTTTATTTTTAGGGGTAAACCTTTAAAGGATATTCGTACTGCTTTTGAGAATGCCCGTAATCGGGCAGGTATAAAAAACCTAAGGTTTCATGACCTTAGGCACACCTTCGCAACTAGGTTAATCCTTTCTGGAGTCGATTTGGCAACCGTGTCCAAACTTCTCGGACACACCACAATTCAAATGACAATGAGATATTCACACCCTACACCTGAAGCTCTTAAGAATACTGTCGCTAAGCTGGATGGGGAAAAAGAAGGATAAAAGTGTTAGCAATTCCGTTAGCACTTTTTTTTGTCATACTTTCCCTCGTACCAGCTCCATTCCACCTAGCTATCGATTAACATACACTTCCATTAATGTCAGTAGAAGGTATTAAAGGGCTTTAATTCTAATTGTTGGTGAAACCTTCATATCCTAAATCAGTTCTTTTCTTCGAATTCAATCTTCCTTAAGAACTTTTCCCGTAGCCTGTTTTTCACTTCCTCTCGCTCTTTTAAGATATCTAATAGTCCCTTAGAATCGGGGTAATTATTATCAGAGAAAAGGTACTCTTCGAGCTCAGCATCAGGGGGGGGCGGCCTCGTATTCACCTGGATAAGAACCTCACCACGAGCTTGTAATCGTCTCTTAGAGCCAAAATATTATGGACCAACAGACACTTACATGATAACCCTATATTGTATGAAAGACAAAAAGCATCGTATTACATCGAGTTTGTTATGATTAAAAATGCTCATATAACCTAGTTAGTATGGATTTACCCTCTATTTCTGGGAGCCCACTCTGCCAGTATTCGAAGGTATCCACATCCATTATGGTCAACGTTGACCCTGTATTAAGGTTCCACAAGTTTGCGAGGTTAACTGGGTCATATCCGTAACCGGTTAAGTTAGTGGGTGTATGCCCTATAAAGACAGCCCTGTAAGGGAATTTAGTACCATTCTTAGCATGTCTTGGTGCCTCTATAAGGAAAGTATCCCTATCCCAAAAATAGGTTTCCTCATCCTGTTCATCAATAGGGAGACTCCAGTCTATGCCCCCATGAACATAGAGGTTCCCCCGAGGGTCTATATGGTATAAAACGGATTTCTCAAGCTCCTCGTGGTGCTTTTTCACCACATCTACGAGTAGATTCCCCTCCTCATCGAGGTAATCCTTTTTGGTCATATTCCCACCCTGAGAGAGCCATATATGGTCATCTCCCCTCCATTCTCCACGAAACCATTTTAGGACGAATTGGTCATGATTTCCACGAATCCAAACCCTTTTCTTTATCTCAATGAATCGGTCTACACATTTTACGAAATGTCCTGTGTAATTATCGAACATATCCCCAAGGAAGATTAGTACGTCTTCCTCATTATCGAAATGAGCCTTCTCTAGGACGTCACAAAAGGCTCTATATTTTCCGTGGATATCACCTATGGCAAATGTTCTCATAGTTTTAGTCACATGATTTTTCATGCTAAATATGTTCTTCTTTATAGTGTACTGGCTCCAGTTGATTCTTATGGGTGAAAGGATCAAATTACACTTTTATCCTCACAGAGGTATCAAGTACCCTCTAAGTGCATGATACATTATTGAGGGAGGCAAGAGATGGACAAGAAGCTGTGGGAAGAAGTCATAGACTACTCTATAATTTCTAGTTATTTCTTATCCATTTCCAGATAATTGACTATTTTTATTATCCAATCGTTTTGATTTTCCAAATGTTGGAGAATGACTTCAATTTCTCTCTCTGCTTTAGTATTTACCTCGAAATCAGCCTCAGCTCTAGCTTCGGAGTGGCGACCTTGTAAGTTTTGCCCTATCATGATAAGGGGCATGAGAAGAATCTGAATCATATTAGAAATGAAAAGCCAAAGTACAAATGCTGGGTATGGGTCAAACCTTAGCTCGTTAGGTCCTATAGCGTTCCATATGAGCCACAATGCACTCCAAATCAAGATTATCAAGAAGAAACCCATAGTGCCCACATGTTCAGTTATCCAAACAGCAAATTTTTCTAGTTGACTTAGGTTTTCTTCATGTTCTACATTGACATTGCGTATGGATTTCCGGAGTCGTTTTAATTCTTTTAGGCTTGGAATTTTTGATTTATCTGGCTGTGTGTTCATTGG
>JBIOKC010000015.1:0-24565 GCA_044451425.1 Thermodesulfobacteriota bacterium | reverse complement strand
TAAAAACGAATACTTAAGCTTGCTTATCATTAGTTTATCCTCCTTTTTAAATTTTATCGATCTAAATTTAAATGATGTCATTCCCTTCACCATTAACTTAACTTCTGTATGCTATCTTCATGGTACAGAAAGTAACCCTGAACAGATTGGATTGGATGTATTGAACACACAGAACGTGTAATCGAAAATCAACTCACTAACAGATACCCATGAATCCATCGAACCCATGCCATTACCGTTGTTCAGACCTAGAAATCCCGCAAAATATGTGGGGAAAGCACAATCACCATCAGTAGTATCAAGTGAGACTAATGGATCTATGCATTTATGGTAATTAAAACCCAGCAACAACCATCCAGAATCAGTTGGACCAAAATCCGGTACACCATCCAGTTTAGCTGTACTACAAATGGGGTTGGATCCAAGGCTGTTTGGAATAGAATGATCAATACCTTTATTCATGTTAGTTAGCGCTGCATTATCACAAGCGAAAACCGTTGGACTGCAGGAATTAAAGTTCTCACTGTCATCATAAATGGTATTTTGAAAATTAGCATCTAATCCACCGAACACCGTCCGCACACCTGGAGAAGCGTATGTATTACCACCTGGCAAAGCTACATACGTAATACCAACTACATCTGAAAAGGCGTGATTGGCTACATTATTAAAGTTCAAAACGTTGTAGACTTCATTTTCAAGAAAATTAATCGGGTTAAGCGCCCCTCTGCTAAAGAAAATGGCTTCGGTATTTGCAGCATTTGTTCTGTATTCAAAATTACCAGCTGAGTCGATTATTCTGAACATGCCAATCAAAGGCCCACTAAATTCATCTATCGATATGGTTCTTGTTTGCACACCTGCGGTTCCGGTGGTTCCGGTAGAAACCCCCGTAAATATATAGCTATCGGCTGTGGCTGTAATCAATCCATATCCATTCGCAGCCACAGTACAACCCGTCCCTGTAAGCTTTGCAACATCGAACACATCTGACTCACCTGGAGTCATACGTATATCGAAATCACATTCATTACAAGTTAATGATGGATCATTCGCATTAAATATCTGAATATGAACGAAATGAGAATCTACATCCACATTCGTAATTTGAATAATTGTATCTCTACTCCGGAGATCCCAATAATACACCAACCTTTGGGCACCCGTGTCCGTTTGATCCACTGGGTCAAAATAATTAAATGGACTACCTGGAACACCTACTACACCTGCTACAGCATTTCTCATCGTCGGAATCAATAATATAAACGCAAATACAAACAAGTACTTTATATTACGAATAATAACGTTTAGCATTGAACCTCTCCTCCTTATTTTGGTATTGTCAATTTGATTTCCACTAATCATTAAAACATCCTCCTCAATTATTTATTTCTATTTTTTTCACTCCAGAATTACTATTAACCCGGATTTAACTATGTTCAGAGTTTATCCATCTCCTCGTCAGTAAACAATATGCAATCACTTCACAACTGGACAGAATTACAACACATAATGATTGCGTTGTCAAGCCTTTTTCTCCAACACAATTTCAGAACTACCTGATGAACCTATCTTACTGCTTGAACTACCCTAAAACTTTAGAAATTACATCACAAATTATACATCTTGTCAAGCCATTTTGTATACACAATAAATCATATCAGTCCTTCATAGACCCAGAGAAAATATATCTATATCGATAATATAAGCTCCTAACTTTATAATATTCTCAATATTCACAATAGTTGAGTACAAAAGTTGTGTACAAACCCAAGCAACGGGAATCTAGGGTTTTCACCCTCCAGCATGTCAAATCCAATCTTACATTGGGTCCCGATCTATTAACTGAACCCCCTCCATGAGATGCGGATTGAAATTTTAAAATTTGTGAGATCGCAGGTGATTAGCCTCTCACCAAACATATCTTAAGGGTTTTATATCTCAAGGTCCCGGTTACCTAATAAATACCGCCTGGGACAGATCCTCTTAAAAACTCCGGTAGCGACAACGAGATAACTCTGAGGAGAATCCCAGAGCTACTTTAACTAGGCGACAAAGCTTACGAAGAATATTAGGCCGTATCTATAAGACCGGTAAATTTAACCATATCATATTAAAGGAGCATATTAACATAGCGCCTCCTGCATCACTCCCCCACGAGCTGCCCCAAGAGCTAAATGATGCTGACCCGCTCGGGGTTTTTACCGCAGTGCACCTACTATAGCCTAGGTACCGCCAGCTTAATTTATTACCCGGCATAATCCCGGACACATCAACCACAAACCATTAATAATAGGGTAATCGGGCCTTTTTTATGAATATATATTATAGCCTCTTTATATTACATATTAAGGAGGTGGGGTGAAGGTAAGAATCACGATCAATGAACATTTCTCAGAATATCTGTTAAAATTATCCATTTAACATCATGAACAGTCAGTTAATTATTTCGGAAGCAGGCTTGACCCCCCTGCCAGTTCAAGACGGCGATAGTCTAAACGAAGTTAATTTGATTGCCTATCCACATGATGTGATAATATCAACACTCCAATCTAATGAACCGAGGAGAACGAATTTTGAATAATTTTCAGGAAAGATATAAAAGACTCTGCATACTGGCCGTAATGCTCGCATCGCTCTCATGCGTGCTCTTTTTGTCGGCGGGAAGAGCCGGTCTAGAACAAAAGGCACAGGCTGAAAGCCTGACTATAACTGACGCTGTCATGCAGTATGTAAAGCGTTATTACGTTGATAAATCGGTCATCGACCCGAAAAATATGCTTATTTTAGGGCTCGGGCGAATGGAGCAGATCGTAGACCAGGTTATGGTGAATTTCCCGAACGGCGAGAAAAGCACCAAATTCGAGGTTCAGGTTGTAGAGGATAAAGCCGAATTCGATTTGAGCAATGTACAGAGCCTGGACGACGTTACCGACAGACTGGAGCAGGTATTCGAATTCGTTTCGCCCCATTTATCTTCCAACAATCCGAAACTCAACGATATAGAATATGCAGTGCTCGACCAGATGCTTAACTCTCTCGACCCCCATTCCGGAATAATCGCCCCTCAGGTCTATAAGGAGTTCATGATAGAGACCGAAGGCAGTTTCGGAGGACTGGGGATAGTAATCGGGGTAAGGAACGGGGAGCTAACGGTGATATCCCCGATCGAGGGTACCCCAGCATACAATGCAGGAATAAAACCTAATGACAAAATCGTACAGATCGAAAACGAATCGACCATAAACATGTCCCTCATCGAGGCCGTGAACAAACTCAGAGGGCCCAAGGGGACCGAGGTTTCCATACACGTGATGAGAGAAGGTTTCTCCGAGCCAAAGGAATTTAAAATGATGCGGGACATAATCGAGATACAAAGCGTAGAGACCTTCCAACTCGATAACGGAATAGAGTACCTGAGAATCAGAGACTTTCAGAAAAATACACTCGACAGCATAATTCAAGACTTCAACAAAGACGGGGCAACAAACCCGAAGGGCATCATAATCGATCTGAGAGGCAACCCCGGCGGGCTGCTGGACCAGGCGGAAAGAATCTCGGACCTTTTCCTCACGAACGGAGTTATAGTAACGACGAAGATAGGTAATACAGCCAAACGGTATCACGCCAACGACAAGGATCAGAAGTTCAACGGCAAAATCGTCGTCCTAGTTGATTCCGGGAGCGCAAGCGCATCCGAGATCGTGTCAGGTGCCTTAAAAAACAACAATAGGGCAATAATTGTGGGGGAGAGGACTTTCGGAAAGGGAACGGTTCAGCAGATATTCGACTTGAACGACGGTTCGGCACTCAAGCTCACTATCGCTCAGTATCTCACTCCCGGCGATATTTCCATACAGGATGTCGGCGTGACACCGGACATCATGCTCCATCCGAGCATAATCACCAAGGATACGATTGTGTTCCATCCGAACTCCGACAACCAGCTCGTAGAAAAACCATGGAAGAAAAAGGAAGCAAAAAATCAAAAACGGGTTCTCGAACAGCCGGAATACTCCATCACTTACCTCGATGATAACACAGCCCCGAAGACCAACAAAGGTGACCAAGACGATTCACCCACCCCCGAAGAAGCTCTCAGTCGCGAAGAAAAGAGGAAAAAGCTCGATAAAGACTTTTACGTAACACTTGCTAGACAAATTATAAATAAGTCGACGGTTCCTCAGAGGACAGAATCGTTGGGGGAAATAAAAGGAGAAATTACCAAAATATCCAAGAGTGAAGAAGACAATATAGTGGACAAATGGAAGCTCATGGGAGTAGACTGGTCTTATATCAAGACAAAGCCCGAAAAGCCTTCCATATCGGTCAAGGTAACACCAGGAAATCCCAAGGCAAATGCGGGAAACAAGCTCGAAATTAACGTAGAGGTGGAGAACACAGGGCGTGAACCACTTTACAGACTCATGGCAACCACGGAATCAGTGAATCAGGTCTTCGACGATAAAGAGCTTATTTTCGGCAAGTTAATGCCCGGCGAGAAGAGATCCTGGAAAACTACGTTCGATATACCGAAATGGACTCTCACAAGGGAAGACAATGTCTCACTGAAATTCGAAGACGCAACCAAGTCGCAAATACCGAATTTCAAATTCACCGCCGATACATACGGACTCCGGAGACCGCTCTATTCATTCAACTATGAGATAGTGGACGACGGCAAGTTCGGCTCCAACGGAAACGGAGACGGAATACCCGAACCCGGAGAGATCATCGCACTCCACACGAAGGTGAAAAATATAGGCCAAGGACCATCCGAAAAAACAATACTGACGCTCAAAAACAACTCGGGTGACAAAATCTACCTCGAGAAGGGAAGGGAGGAGTTCAAGAACCTCGCTCCGGGCGAGACCAGAGAGGCTACATTTACGTTCAACGTCAAAAACACGGATGAGCCTATTGATCTGGAGCTTCAGATAGTCGATGACGTCTTCAAAGAAGGATTGGTAGGCAAGGTCATTATCCCACGCAAGTCCGGCAACTCGGCTTTTGTAAAGAATGACTCCACAGTTTCGGTTCCACAAGCCGGGACGCCTATAAAGGGGGGAAGCTATAAAGAAGCTCCCATAATCGCGCTGACCGAGCCAGGTGCGATATTCAGCGGCCTTGGACAAAATGACGGTTGGGTAAAAATAAAAATAAACGATAATTCAGAAGGCTGGATAAATAAAAGTAAAGTGAATATTTCAGCGCCTGGAAGCTCGACCATGCAGTCCGGCAGCCCGCTCTACAAAGAAACATTCGAGGCTCCTCCCGTTATCAATGTCAAGGGAATCCCGGTCTCGACAACTTCTGCGGTGATTACGCTCAACGGAGACGTAAGCGACAAGGACGGCATCGAGCTTGTATCGGTATTCATCGGTGACGACAAGGTCGCGCTGCTGCCGTCAACAAAATCAGACGTCCCCGTGTCCGTCAAACTGAAGCTGGACAATGATGTTAATCTCATCACGATTATCGCCAAGAATTCCAAGGGACTCCTCTCCAAACAGTCCTTCGTGGTAAGAAAAGAGGACAATCAAGGGTAGCTGTATTGATTGGAAAATTCGTCCTCAGCCGCGCTCTTACCGGAATTTTCGTTATACTCGCAGTGGTGACGATTACATTTTTTCTTTTGAGGATTCTGCCGGGGGGACCGTTCGATACCGAGAAGAAACTCCCCCCTCAGATCAAGAAAAACATCGAGGCCAAGTACAAGCTCGACGATCCCGTCTGGAAACAGTACCTCTACTATTTAGAGAACCTCGCCCACGGGGATTTCGGCCCTTCTTATAAGTATATCGACAGGTCGGTGAATGAAATAATCGCCGAAACACTACCGGTGTCGGTAGAGCTCGGGCTCGTGAGTTTGATACTCTCCATAATCCTCGGGAGCGCTATCGGCGTCGTATCGGCGACCAGGCCCGGCGGGACATTCGATTTCATTTCCGTCGGAATCGCTACAGCTCTTGTTTCTGTGCCGAGCTTCGTCACCGGGGCAGTGCTGATCTATATTTTTTCCGTCAAGCTGAGACTGCTTCCGGCGGCGCTCTGGGGAGGCCCTTCGAATGTAATTCTTCCCGCGCTTACCCTCGCCGCGGCCCCCGCGGCTTACCTGGCGCGCCTTATACGGGCAAGTATGCTCGACACCTCGAAAGCGCTCTTCATAAGGACAGCGCGGGCGAAGGGGCTCAGCAATTTCAAGGTAATCACGAAGCACATCCTCAGAAACGCCCTGATACCGGTCGTTACGGTACTGGGACCTATAACGGCATTCCTGGTAACCGGCTCTTTCGTTGTCGAGCATATTTTTGCCATACCCGGAACCGGCAGGTTCTTTGTAATGGCTGTCTCGAACAGGGACTACCCGCTTGTCATGGGAATAACGATCGTGTATACGATAATCCTCGTCCTTGCAAACCTCGTTGTCGATATACTCTATGTGATCCTCGACCCCCGCATCAAATTCGACAAGGGTGGCATTTAGTGATGAAGAACATCAAGCTCGCGATCGAATACGACGGGACAAACTACGTCGGATGGCAGAGACAGCCCACTGGTCCGACAATACAGGAAACGATAGAAACATCGCTTAAAGTTATTACGGGGGAGGATATAAAGCTCCTCGGGTCCGGAAGGACCGATTCCGGCGTACACGCCTTGGGGCAGGTAGCACACTTCAGGACCGAAAGCAGACTGAGTATCTCCGAAATTCAGAAAGGGCTTAACTCCATTCTGCCGAAAGATATTGCGATAATCGAGACCGAAGAAGTCGACCCGGGTTTCCACGCTCAGCTTTCCGCAAGAAGTAAGACGTATATATACAAGATATTGAACCGTCCCTTTCCATCGGCGATATTGAGGGATCGAACATGGTTTATACCCTTTCCCCTCAATGCCCTTCTTATGAACGAAGCCGCAAGGATGCTATTGGGGGAACATGACTTCAGAGCCTTCACTCAGTCGGAATCGACGGTCAAGTCGACTATCAGGAATGTCTTCAGTGCCGGTGTAGAAACCCGGAAAGACATTCTCGAATTCCGAATCGAGTCCGACGGGTTCCTTAAAAGGATGGTAAGGCTCATCGTCGGGACGCTGGTTCAGGTAGGGAAGGAGAAAATTACCCCAGAGCAATTCTATGGAATTCTGGAGTCCGGAGAGAAAACTAAATTCGTTCACTCTGCCCCGGCGCGGGGGCTTTATTTGAAAGAGGTCCGATATTAATTCGAGTATATTCCTGCGGGCAGTAACGAAGGGTAAAATATCCGCTCAGGAGAGTTAACATCCATGAAGATTCTAAGGTTTGAAACGCAAGACAAGAAGACTAAATACGGGACTCCGGTCGACGGCAGGATAAAGGAGATCGAGGGCGATATATTCGGGAAATATAAAATTACCGAGCATGCGTTCGAGCCCGACGAAATTAAATTGCTACCTCCGGTAGTGCCGACGAAGATTGTAGCTGTAGGACTTAACTACAAAAACCACGCAAAAGAGATGGGAAGGGAGCTGCCCGAAGAACCTCGTCTATTCATTAAACCGAGCACCTCTATCATCGGGCCCGGAGAAAAAATAATATACCCCGCTCACATGTCGTCACATGTGGATTACGAAGGTGAGCTCGCGCTCGTGATAGGAAAGACAGCGAGGCATGTCGAGGAGGCAGAGGCTCTCAATTACGTACTCGGCTTTACATGCCTAAACGACATAACGGCTCGGGACCTGCAGGCTAAGGACATACAATTCACAAGGGCAAAGGGCTTCGATACATTCGCCCCCGTGGGCCCGGTAATCGAAACCGTACTCGACCCGAGCGACCTTGAGATATCTACTTACGTGAATGGTGAGAGAAAACAGCATTCCAGCACTAAAAACTTACTATTCAGCGTGCCTAAGCTCGTGAGCTTCATATCGAAGGTCATGACGCTTCTGCCCGGGGACATTATTTCGACGGGCACGCCAGCTGGTGTGGGCCCGTTAAAAAGCGGCGATAAGGTAAAAGTGGAGATCGAGGGAATAGGCGTGCTATCAAATTACGTCGATTAATTCCGCAATGGACATTTCATGGCTTCCAGTCTAATTCATATTAATTTCATTCTGAATCGAACTCGCTTGGTTTATAATTCCAGGATCGGCAGTAAATTCGAGAGCTTCTTTAATCTGCTCCATAGCTTTCTTTTTCTCCCCAAGGGACAGGTAGAGTCTAGCGAGAAGGATATTCGCCTGGGCGAAAGTCGGGTCGTATTTAAGCGCATCCTTGAGCGATCTCTCCGCAAGTCCGTACTTTTCGATCGATTTCTCACTAATTGCTTCTTTTAAATATATAAACCCGAGATAATAATGGGCTTTAACAAATCTGGGGTCTTTATCTAGCGCTTTAAGAAGATACATCTTTGCATTCTCCGGATCATTTCTTTTATCAGAAACAAAACCCATAAAAAAATAATACATGCTCTCATATGAAGGGTTATATTCAAGGGCTGCCTTGAACCATTGTTCCGCTTTTATGTAATCTCCCTTAGCAATATAAGCTATGGCTAGTCCATGTGCAGCCATAGCTTTACCCCTGGAATCACTTTCGATAGCTGGACTGAGCGCCGATAAGAACTGACTTATCGCCTCTTCTGTTCGTCCTGAAGATTCGAGAGCTTCGCCATACCTCAATTTTGGAACAATTTGATCAGGGGATTTCCTTACCGCCGCTTGCCAAAATGTTAGTTCGTCCCTCCAAACCTCCTGCCCCTTTACGACTACAAATAAATAAGAAGCACACAATAACCCACCAATAACCAAGCTCAGCCATTTTCGTCCGATCAAGCTACCACCCCTTACAATCAAGTACCCTACGAGCATGCAATAGCCCGCTGAAGGCACATAAACGAACCTCTCAGCATAACGTGTTACCGCAAGCGGATATAATGCGATTATTACGGCGGGACCGAGAGTCGCGAAGATCCACAAGAGCGAGTAGGCGGTAATGTTCTCCCTTTTCATTATCGAGATCACAAAAGCCACGATAACAGCAGCCACGAGCATCAGCGAAATAATAATGTGTGTTGCATCTCCTCCCGCTATCGTACCGATGAAGTGGTTTAAATCGTATGGGAAGAGCAGTTTCTCACAATAAAAAAGATAAGTCCCCAGAAAAAGTGTTATGAAACTTCCGAAGCCAAGATTCTCCCCCGTCGGGTGGGAGCCGCTTACATTCAACCAGCCGGACATATTTACTATAGACCCGAACCTGACATAAATATAAAAAACGATAAGAAGGCATATCATCAAGTACTTGTAAATAGTTGCGCGGGCGAAGAATCTCCTACTGATGAGGTCAAAGCCGAGGATAATAATAGGGAACGATAAAGCGACCTCTTTAGAAAGGAAAGAAAGATACAAACAGATACCTGACACAAAAATGAAATGAAACCTTCTATAGGACATAATATAGAAGATTAGACATAACATGAAAAACATCGCCGCAAGCAAATCACCTCTTGCAGCTATGAACGAAACCGATTCGACATGCAACGGAAAGAGGGCAAAAAGCATAGCTCCGAGGAACGCTTCGCTTTCGCCGCTTCCTCTATTGAACTCTTTAAGCACGAGAAGAATCAAGAAAAAAAGGAGTACAGTAGAAACTGAATGAAGGATGATATTAGTCAGATGAAATCCGAACGGGGATAAGCCCCAAATTCTGTTATCAATGACGAGTGAAGCAGAATAGGCTGGCCTGAAATACTTGTCTTCTTTCGCATTCTTTGACCTTGAGGAGACTAATAGATTTATATCCAAATGTGAGGATTTGAGCTTTGGGGCCAAGGTTTTGACATAAGTGATATCGTCCCAAACGAGGCCGTTTCGGAGTGAGGGAGCAAACACTGCAAAAGATACTAAAAATAATAACGCTGCAGCGAATACTTTGTGCTTTAATACTTGTTTAATTCCTCTCTCCGCCGAATCCAAGATTAATGAAGGCTCGGCGGTAGACCTTCTTTCCGCCTCCAATTGTTTTGGTTCTTTACTTTTCATGCTTGCCTTACTCTAAATTGAAATACTTGGTTATTTTAATAACAATATTTTTCATGAACATGATTCAATACGCGGATTCTATTACACTCCCGGCTTTTTGAACCAACTGCACTGAATTGCTATATACGCATCGCCTTCAGTTTTTCTATTTACCCGAGTTCTAAATTCACTATAGCAAGCAAGAGAAATACTTTTCCATAGGCAGACTACAATTGCATTCATTATAATTAAGACTCCCGAGGACCTGTAATCCTCTCACGATCCGCCAGCTTTTCCTAGTAAATAGTTGACAAGATCCTGATGATAGCTCGTCTTAATAATATACGGGCTCTTATCCGTAAGCTTCGAGAAACCATTTTTCTGCGTTAAGGATATCCTTCATGTTGATATACACAAGACCAATATTTTTAGTTGTAACCAAACATATATTGTTGTTTAGAATTATGCCCTTATCGAAATTTTTGAGGAACTCTCTCAAGGCTGTCCTCTTTCCCAGCATCGAGTAGGGCCAGACCCCTAATTTATATACTGAATTGTGCTCATCTGGGATTTCTTCGCCGTATACCGCCACTATGATAACCGGTCTTTCCATACCTCCTGTCAATTAAAGGTAAATAATAAATAGTTGCACGCCAAAAGAAAAGCCTACGCGAGTGAGACCTCATTTCCTCCGAAGCTCCCGCCAAGATAAACGAACGCGCACTCAATGAGAAAGCAAAAAGCCCGCTGATGGTATGCACAAATACCATTCGGCAACGGGCGCCGTGGCTATATTAAATAAAGCCACGAATAAAGAGGGCAAGACCGTAATTCGACCCTATACTTAAGGCTTTAAATACTCAGTAAATATTTTAAATCATCTCCACGTCGTCCCATACGAATTCGTTCCTGAGGGAAGGGGCATAGACCCCCGATGTAATAAGGAAAAAATAAGGGAAACCAGGCATCTATTACGTAGAAAGCTCACTAGTCCTGCCTCCGGGTATGAATTGCCTCTCCACAACCGGTCATTGAGCCAAATGCCTGGAACTAAAAATTATTCTACGCATTGGGTATTTTATTTCAAACCCGGAATTATGGCTCTCCGGGCTTCCGCTTGAGTTTTACTGTGGGTAAAATACGATGCGTTTAAAAAACGAAAAGGAGACATATATTGCCTAGGGTACTCGTACTTCCCGGGGACGGAATCGGGGTTGAAGTTACCAGTGTGAGCCTCGACCTGCTCAAAATACTGGGAGAGAAGCACAATATCAAATTCGAGTTCGAGTTCGAGCTCTTCGGCGGGAGCTCCATCGACATGCACGGAGTACCTATAACGAAAGAGGTGCTGAAGAAAGCCAAGGCCTCGGACGCGGTCTTGATGGGGGCAGTGGGGGGACCGAAATGGGAGAACCTCGAACATTCGAAGAAGCCCGAAAGCGGCCTCCTTGCACTCAGAAAGGAGCTTGACGCATTTGCCAACCTGAGACCGGCGGTCGTCTACCCGGCCCTCGCCGACGCATCCTCACTCAAGAGGGAAGTCGTCGAAGGGGTCGATATTATGGTGGTAAGGGAGCTTACGGGCGGAATCTATTTCGGCACACCAAGGGGGATAGAGAAAATATCCGAGACCGAGGAAAGGGGGTTCAACACTCTCGTATATACGACCGAGGAGATCAAAAGGATCTCTCGGGTAGCCTTCGACATAGCGAGAAAGAGGCGGAACAAAGTGACATCCATAGACAAAGCGAACGTGCTCGAAGTGATGCAGCTCTGGAGAACGGTTGTCACGAGGGTCCGCGACACGGAATATTCCGATGTCGAGCTCGAGCATCTATACGTCGACAACGCAGCCATGCAGTTAATAAGAAGGCCCAAGAGCTTCGACGTGATGCTCGCCGGAAATATGTTCGGCGACATTATCAGCGACGAGGCCGCGCAGCTCACCGGGTCTCTCGGAATGCTTCCCTCGGCAAGCATCGGCGAAGGGGCCATATACGAACCAGTCCACGGAAGCGCTCCGGACATCGCGGGTCAGGATATCGCGAACCCTATAGCTTCGGCGCTCACATCCGCAATGATGCTTAAATACTCATTCGACATGGACGAGGCGGCAAACGACATCGAGAACGCCGTAAGAGCCGTGCTTGAAAAAGGATATAGAACTGCGGACATCCATCAGGAAGGGACGAAAAAAGTCGGGTGCGCCGAGATGGGAAGGCTCATAGCCCGCGAGCTAAACGCCTGAAACCAGTCCCGTATATACTATTCAGAGTGAAAACCAATTACCGCTTCCGATACGATAGCGAGAACAAAACGTTAGAGAAGAGCGGCAAGTTCAGGAACCTCCTTAAACAGATAGGGAGCGGGGAGAGTATTATCTCTCTCTCCGGACTCGAAGGGACATCGAGATACTTCCTGATTCAGGCCCTTATGAGGACGGTCGAAAGACCGCTCATTATAATTTCGCCCACCGGTAAAAAAGCGGAATTAGCCTCTCACGACTTATCCTTTTTTCTAGGAGGAAGACCCCCGGTTCTGTTACAAAAAGAGAAAGAAGCCGGGAGACCCATATTTCCCTCAAGCGCATCGAGAGCAGTCTCGGACCGGATTTCATGGCTTAACTCCGCGATTAACGGAGGCGTCTTGATCGCCGAAACGACCGCTCTCTTCAATAAAACAATACCGAAAAAAACATTTGAGGCCTCCGTGATCCGTATAGAGAAGGGAGAGACGCTGGAGAGGGACGAGTTCATATACAGGCTCACGCAATCGGGATATGTCATAACAGACTTCGTTCAAAACGAGGGTGATATAAGCACCCGAGGCTCCATAGTGGACGTCTTTTCCCCAGGGGGTGAAAACCCTGTCAGGCTCGAATTCATCGGAGACGAAATTGGCTCGATCAGACACTTCACCCTGGAGAGCCAGAAATCAACGGACAAAACAGATAGCGTCACCATACTACCCGCTTCCGAAATAATTATGGACCCGGCTTCGATTGCGAGGTCGATCGACTATCTCAAACAAAAAGCGGAGGAGATTGGAATCACCGCCCGCGAAAAGTACTCTATTATAGAGGAGATCGAGAAGGGTAGAAGGGTTCCGAACATCGAATGGATGCTTCCGGCTTTCTACGCCTCCCCAAGTTCAGCGTTCGAGTTCCTGCATAGAGACACCCTTATTATAACGGATGACCCCGATGAGAACTCCGATTCAATTCGCCGCTTCATGGAGACCATCGGCGAAACTAACTCTTTTTTAACAAAAAATCTGAAGATAGCTCCCGGTATCGACGAGCTCTTTCTCGCCGAGGACGAGATTAAGAAGGGAATAGGAAACTTTCAGAATATTCTGATATACGACCTCGATATCACAGGCGCGGGGAATGAAGCAATACGGTTCGGCGGCGAGACGTTCTCAATAGAAATAAAAAAGGAATCCGACTCCCCGCTCGATGCGATCGAGGAAAGGATTCATGAGTACAAGCAAAACGGCTACTCGCTCCAATTCGTTTTCAGGACTCATACGGAGCTCGAGAAATTGCTGATTCTCCTGAGAGAAAGGGGAATAACGAAGATAAACGCATACACTGGGGAGCTTTCTCACGGCTTCAGGCTCGCAGAAGCAAAAATCGAAATCATAACCGAGGCGGACATATTCGGCGAGAAGAAAGAGCGCGTCTCGCGGAGGAGGGGTACAGATATCCCGTCCGCATTCATCACCTCGTTCAGCGAGCTTAACCCGGGTGATTACATCGTGCATGTGGATTTCGGAATCGGGATATTCAGGAGCCTCAAGAGGCTCAAGATCGGGGAGGCCGAGGGAGACTTTATCCAGTGCGAATACGCCGGAGGCGACAAGATATATGTGCCTATAGACAGGCTCAAACTGGTCCAGAGGTATATAGGCGAAGGCAAGCAGCCCAGAGTCGACAGGCTCGGACAGGAGGGTTGGAAGAAGCGCGTGAGGAGGGTGAGGGCTGCCGTCGAGACCGTGGCGAGGGAGCTCCTGGAGCTCTATGCCCGGAGAAAGGCGCTTAAGGGGTACGCTTTTAGCCCCAGGGGTGAACTATTCAGGGAGTTCGAGCTCGGGTTCCCGTACGAAGAGACCCCGGATCAGGAAGCGGCTATAGAGGAAGTGATGAACGATATGGAGGCCCCTAGACCGATGGACAGGCTTATCTGCGGCGATGTCGGGTTCGGCAAGACCGAGGTGGCACTGAGAGCAGCCTTCAGGGCGGTAACGGACGGCAAGCAGGTTGTGCTCCTCGTGCCCACTACACTGCTTGCGGAGCAGCACTACAATACTGCCGTCTCCAGGCTCAGAGGATACCCGGTCGTCATCGAATCGTTGTCAAGGTTCAGGACGGGGAAACAGGAGAGTGAGATACGGTCCAAGCTCGAGGACGGGAAAATAGACATTATCATCGGCACACATAAGCTTTTGAGCGACAAGATCAAATTCAAGGACCTCGGGCTCGTTATTATCGACGAAGAGCACAGGTTCGGCGTATCACAGAAGGAGAAGCTCAGAAAATTAAAGGACGGCGTGGATACTATATCGCTAAGCGCAACCCCTATACCCAGAACGCTTCAACTCTCGCTGGCCAAGATAAGGGATATAAGCCTAATCAACACACCCCCTGAAGGCAGGCAAAGCATAGAAACATACATTCACCACACCAGCCCCGCAATCATCCAGGAAGCATTGACGAAAGAGCTCGCGCGAGGCGGGTCGGTGTTTTTTATTCACAACCGTATTCAAGATATTTACCGTGTCGCGGATAGACTCAGAAAGCTGATGCCCGAAGCCAGGTTAGATGCCACGCACGGGAGAATGAAGGAGAGAGACCTCGAGAGAGCGATCTCGAACTTCATAGAGGGCAAAACAAACATACTCGTAACTACGACAATCGTGGAGTCGGGACTCGACATACCGAGAGCGAACACCATAGTCATAGACGACGCTCACACATTCGGGCTTGCCGACCTTTATCAGCTGAGAGGCAGGGTGGGGAGGTCAGACAGGAAGGCGTACGCGTATTTCCTCATACCGGGAGCAGCTTCTCTCACAATCGATGCGAGGAGGAGGTTGAAGGCTATTACAGAATTCAGGGAGCTCGGCTCGGGATATAAGCTCGCGCTCTCTGACCTCGAAATCAGGGGGGCGGGTCAGCTATTCGGAATGGAACAATCTGGGCACATTGCCGATGTGGGACTCGAACTATATCTCGATATGCTGGAAGGAGCCGTAAGGAGGCTCGAAGGACACCGGGCTGAAGACGAGCCCGAGTTCGATATATCCTTTAGCTCACAGGCATTCATACCCGATGACTACATCTCAAACGACTCGGAGAGACTGCTTGTTTACAAGAGGTTATCCTACGTAACCACGGAAGAGGCGCTCAGTGAAATAACAGGGGAGCTCCGGGACAGGTTCGGTGATATCCCCGCACCTGCGTCTTCTCTCGTTGCGATCATAGGCCTGAAACTACTAATGAAAAAACTCAGGATTGAAAAAGCCGAAATAAGGAGCAAGAAAGCCGTCATAATGTTCTTAAAAGATTCGAAGTTCTACGACAGATTTTCCCCTGCGGGCAAGCTGGAGATTTACTTCGAAAATGCCGACCCGATAGGAGAAACGAGAAAACTGCTAGAAAATCTCGAAAATGCCGATCGCGATGAAAAATACAAAATGACAAAATTAAGAGGAGATAAATGAGTATGAGATTTCAGACCATATTAGCCGCCTTATACCTTACCGCTATGCTGGCCGCCTGCAGTGATTTTAACAATTTTTATGAATCCAAGGGGAAAGCGCAGAGAGAAAAAGCAGGTGGCCCCGAGGTCATAGCCGTTGTCGGCTCGGATGAGATAACAAGGGACGATCTCATGAGAGCGCTTGCAAGAGTCCCCTACAGGCAAAGAAAGCTCTATCAATCCTCGCCCCAGAAGCTGAACGAGTTCTTGGATTCATATATAAATCAGAAGATCCTGTATTCAGAGGCTGTCAAACAGGGATTCGACAAGAGAGAAGATATACTTGAAAAGACTGAGAATTTTAAAAAAAAGCTCATCGGACAAACATTCGGTCAGGAAATTCTCAAGAATATTAAAGTAACCCAGAATGAAGTTCAGGACTATTATCGGAAACATAAAGATGATTTCGAGGAGATAAAGATAAGCGAAATCTTCATAAGAACCGGTCCCGGAAAGGGGGTCACAAAACAAAGCGCTTTCCCCAAGGCTGAAATGGTTGCGGAGAAAGCCAAAGCCGGCGGGAACTGGCAGGAGCTTGTGCAAACTTATTCCGACGATAGCATATCCAAAAGAAAGGAAGGCAATATCGGGCTTATACACAGGGGGAAATTCGGCCCGGATATAGACAACCTGGTATTCAGCATGAAGAAAGGGGAAATCACAAATCCGCTGGAAGTTGATGGGGGATACTTTATAATTAAAATAGATGAGGAACCGCGGATGCAGCCTGAAGGTGAGGTGAACCGTATAATAGAATCCCAGATAACAAACGATAAGCTGATCGAGTATGTGAACGGCTTAAGGAAAGCATGGCGGGTCGAGGTATACAGAGACAGATTAGAGGAGAGTGCAAAAAGTGATTAACCGAAACAAAATCTTTCTGACGGTGCTTTTTTTGGTACCCGCGCTCGTATCACTCACGGGCGGTGCTTATTCGAAACAGACTATAGACAGGGTGGTCGCTGTTGTAAATGACGATGTGATAACACTATCCGAGCTAAGAGAGATGGCCCTCAGCACCAACCCCACTTCAACGAAGGAAATAGACGAGAATGCGGTTCTTCAGCAAATGATAGAGGAGAAGCTCTTCGATCAGGAAGCGAAAAAGCTCGGATTAACCGTTACGGAAGCCGAGCTTGATGCGAGCATCGAAAATGTGAAACAGAAATTCAACTTGAACGATGCGCAGATGGCCGAGGTGCTCAAAAAACAGAATATGACTCCCGAAAGCTTCAGGGAGCAATGGAGACATCAAACACTGGGCAACAAACTCCTCGAGTCGCAGTTGAAAAACAAAATTGTAATCACGGAAGAAGAGATTCAGGATTATTACAAACAGAATTACGCCGGAAAATCCTCAGACGCCGGCGAGGTAAGCACAAATGCTCCGACGGGGCAGGTGAAAATCGCGCATATACTGATTGCGACAAGCACGCCGGGCGCCGAAAAAAAGGCAGAGGAAGTGGCAGGGCTTGCCAAATCCGGAAAGGATTTCGGACAGCTGGCAAAGCAATATTCCGATGACAAGCTTTCCGCGGATAAAGGCGGTGACCTCGGTTACTTTAAAAAGGGCGATCTTATAGCGCCCCTCGAAACCGCTGTCCAGAACACCCCGGTAGGCGGTGTAACGAGCCCGGTGGAATCACCCGCCGGATACCACGTTATAAAGGTTCTGGAAAGGACGGAGCCTGAGAAAGCCAAGAACAAATCGGGCTCGTCCGACACGGTAGTGATAGGCGAAGGGACACGGAAAGAGATTACCGATATCCTTTACAAGCAGAAAGCGGAAGCTCAGTTAAAAACATGGGTCGACAGCCTGAAACAGAATGCATATATAGAAATTAAGCTCTAGGACTCCAGAGTTAGCTTCGTAATAAAATCCTCATGCTGAGGATATTGTTCCAAAAGCTCGCTTCGAACCCCAAGTTTGATATCCGAGAAATCGAAACCGGGGGAGACCGTGGTGCCCATAAGAGCAAAATCTCCGCCCTCCAGCAGATACGCGCCCTGCCACATGCCCGCGGGCACGAATGCCTGAACGAACTGGCCCGCCTGAATGTCATGACCTAAAAAGAGCACTTTGATAGCCCCGTTAGGGTGAATCAGCACGAGCTGTACGGGATCGCCCAGATAAAAATGATATATTTCGTCGCTTTTAATCCAGTGGATGTTTGACTGTGTGTCAGGGGTAAGTAGATAGAACATTGCGGTACCGTGCGGTTTGTCGGAATCGTAACGCTCTGGAAGGGACGTTTTCTCAATCAGCTCTCCGGAACGATATGTTTCTACGTAGTAACCCCCTTCGCCTGGGAGCGGCTTCATGTTGTAAAGCCTTATAATCCTTTCTGATGTCAGCATATTTTACCTCCTCCTCATATACAACCCTATATCTTAACCGTATTTTTCCGTTTGTAATAAATCCTTACTTGACTACGGGAAAACCGTGACTATGTTCTCACTAGTAACAAAATTAACTATTACGGAGGTTTTGAAAATGAGAGTACAAGTTTGGGAACCTTTCAGAAGTTTCAGGCCTTTCTACAAGGATTTTGATAATGCCAATACAAGTGCGATAAACGGAACCTGGCATCCGAGCGTTGACGTTTATGAGAAAGAAAACGGTTATGTGTTAAAAGCCGAGCTTCCCGGCGTAAACAAGGAAGACATCAAGCTGGATATAACCAACAAGACGCTAACGCTCAAAGGCGAGAAGAAATTCGAGGAAAAAAATGAGAAGGAAAATTATGTGAGGATCGAGCGCAGCTACGGAAGCTTTACGAGGACATTCGCACTCCCCGATAAAGTAGAAACCGAAAACATAAAAGCCACTTACAAGGAGGGCGTTCTGGAAATCACTCTCCCCAAGAAAGAGGAGGCGAAACCAAAGGAAATCAAGGTGGAAGTCAACTAAAATATTCCGAAGCGGCCTCATCAAGTGGGGCCGCTTCCCAACCGGGCCGTTCCGGAGCCCGCATTATCCGTTCAGGTCAAAGCAATCCGAAGAATTCAAAGTAGTTTCCATTAATGCAGAATCAGATATCATTCAAAGACGCCCAGGTGTACGCGTGAATTTTCGCGTTGCGACTCCTCCCCGGGCATATACTAAAACGGCGGCGGGAGATTGAGACTGGCAAAAAAACAAGGGTAAGCCAGCGAAAACGAGTCTCACCGGCTCACCCTATGGAGGATGATGGCTGTATCTGGTTATTGGGAGAATGAACAGCCCGCGGACTCTTCATCATGCTACAGGAATTACTGAATAACCCAATACCCTAATTTAATATTAACTCATTTAAACCGATAAAATAGAGGACTATAGTAGTGATTTTATATAATTCTTTTGTACTAAGCCGGTGTTTAATTCATACTTTCGTATTAAGACCCCGGTAATCTCTTAAAAAATTAAACAGTCCAGAACATTGTTCGAGCTCATCTGTCATGGATTCGATTTTTCCTTTCCGTACTCAAACATACTTTTAAGATACTCGCGATTAAAGGCGGCACCATAATCCAAGTTATGGTACTTTTATATCCCTGTGAAAAAGATCATCGAAAACTGGGTACATATCCCCGGAATACACTGCGGCTCTGTGACGCTCCGCAATGTGATGACGTACTACGGATATACGTGGTCCGAAGCGATGTGCTTCGGGATCGGAGGAGGCCTCGGGTTCTATTACACTGTCAGGGACGATATAAGCCCGACGAGGATGATATTCGTTAGGGGTCCGGAAATGGAGACTTCTTTTTTCAGCCTCGCTGTCGAGACGGTATCATGGAAACACGCTCGGGAAAATGCGCTAAGCGTCATAAAGGGTTCCGTGGATAAAGACGTACCTGTAATAATTCAGACAGATATTTATTATCTCGATTACTATAATTCCTCAACTCATTTCCCCGGGCACATAGTGTCGGTATGGGGTTATGACGACGCCGACAACAGTGTGTACGTGGCGGATGCTCATTTCGAGGGACTGCAGGCCGTTCCTTACGACAGGCTTCTCGATGGAATGGGTTCTATAAGCCTTCCTAATCCTCTCGAATATAACTACATGAACATTGACCCGGATCATAATGTGAGGCCGCTTCCCGAGATTATTCCGGAAGCCATGCGTATGAATGCCGTAAAAATGCTCGAAGGCAGAAAAGGAGTGAGAGGCGAATCGGGTGTCGGGAAGATTAAGGAATGGTCTCTCGACCTGCCTAATTGGAAGGACGCGCCTGACTGGAAATGGTGCGCGAGGTTCGGATACCAGGTGATTGAGAAAAGGGGAGTCGGAGGCGGGGGATTCAGATGGATTTACAGGGATTTTCTTAAAGAAGCCGAGGGGATTGTCCCGTGGCTCCGAGAGCTCAACCTGTCAATGAGAATGAACCATATTGGCAATAAATGGAACGAGATCGCATTTTTACTCAAGGACTTGAGCGAAATGGAATACCCCGACGATAACCTTCTCCTGAACGCTTCCGCAAATGCAGAGGTTTTATGGGAGCTAGAGCGGGATTTCTACATCACGGTTCTCGACAATGTTTGAAAGAGCCGATCCATGAAACTTCTTCTATTCGATATTGACGGTACGATACTGCTGACTGACGGCGCCGGTACGAAGGCGGTCAATCGTGCATTCGAGAAATTGTACGGTCTCAAAGACGCGATGGCGGGCATAAACGCCGCCGGTAAAACCGACCCGCTGATACTGAGCGAGATGTTCGGGAACGGGCTTTCGAGACAATACACCGCACATGAAGCCGAGGAAATTTTCAGAGAATACGTTTTATTCCTCGAAGAAGAAATTCAAAAAGCTCCCATCGACGTTATGCCCGGGATACCGTTCCTGCTGGAGAAACTTTCGACGAGAGAGGATGTCGTGCTCGGAATCGCCACCGGAAACACAGAGCAGGGCGCCCGGATAAAGCTGAGGCGGGCGGGACTCGACGGACATTTTCGTGTAGGCGGTTTCGGCTCAGACTCGGATAACCGGGAGACACTTATAAGAATCGCCATAGAGCGCGCGAGGAGTAATATAAATCATACCGGGGAATTCGAGAGCGTATACGTAATCGGAGATACTCCGTACGACATTATACACGGGCGCGCGGCAGGTGCGGTGACGGTCGCCGTTGCCACCGGAAGATATTCACCGCAGGAGCTTCAGGAACACTCTCCCGATTATTTATTCGATCACCTTGCTGACTACGAAAATGTGATAGCAATATTCGATTGAACGCCCGTATTGTTACAAAAGACGCCTCAATATCGAGGAGAGTCTCTCGTAATCGTCCTTCAGGAACCACGAAAGACTTTTTCCCATCCTGACCATGTAATCCTTATCTTTCATCCGGACGCCCTGAGCGATCAATAAGGACGATATTATGAGATCATCCACAGGAACGTTGGCTGAAGAGATTATAGCCCTCAGGAAGAAATCCTCCGAGGAGAGCGCCTCTTTCTCCTCGTCCGTACAGTCGTATACGAAGGAATGAATCGGCGGAGGGAGGGGCGAGAGAGTGAACCTTATCTTCCCTGATTGCATATACCCGAGCGTGAGCACATGAAACTCGGTCTTGAGGAGCTCGAATATCTGGGGCTGCTCCCTTCTGAGTTCCTCGATGCTCATATCGTAAGCGTCAGGTTTTCTGCCCGGCTCTTTACTCCCCGTTATTATCTCATAGACGAGCCCATAGACAGGAGAGCCCGTATCCGTCCTCACGAAACTCCCGAATGGTGGCGCTTCCCCCACCCTGGGGGAGCGTGCAATAAACCCTCTTGTGCCTGATTCGACGACTTCGCCAATATAGTTCTTCATACACCGGAAATCCTTTTAGACAACCCCTTTCTCGAGACGCTTACTGCAAAATCGGATTTGACCATCGCTTCCCTTATGAGCGTGAAGAAAAAATCCCTGTCCTTCGCCTTGACTACGGCCTGCTCATGAGCCTCCGCTATTGCCACGGGGTAGCCCTTTCCCTTTTTCGCCTGGTCGAAGATAAGCGTATGGACCAGCTCTAACAATTCACTGTCCTCAGACACCCACTTCGGAATCTCGACCCTGGCTATCTCCTCGCCGATATTGATGTAGAAAAAATAGATATGATGGTCGCCGTATGACTCCAGAATCTTCGACGAGCTTTTGAAAACCGGAGAAGCCTCGCCGGGTCTCAAGACCATAGAAAAGAGGAACCTGTCAGTAATCCCCTCAATAGGGGCGCACGGAAGCTCCGGAAGCTCCGTATAGGGGCACTGGTTGCAGTAACTCACTCTCTCCGGACATAAACCCACGCGGAGTGCATTAATTACATCCGTGCTGCCGGGAAAACTGATGTAACCGGCAACGGGTACGCGCAGATTTTTAAATTCTTCAAATATACTGAGGAACGGATTGATGATAGTGTCCCTGAAGTCGGGCGGGGTGACCTCGAGCCTCCAGAGGATGAGCGTACCGTCGGAGAGAGCGATCGTGTCACCTTCGTGTTTATTACTCTTGACGATTTCAAGAATTCTTTCGAATTCCATAAGCGCCCTCTTGAGCGAAATGACTTCGTTGTCAACAGGTATCTTCTTCCCGCCCCAGGTCGTAAACCTATCTTCGTCCCTGTAAAACAGCAGCGGCTTGGAATCGAGTTTCGCTCCCGCTCTTTCACCGTACCCAAGCGTTATCGTGCTTATATTGATTAAATAGCAGGGCAGCGCTTCGTGTCTGTCCGGAAAGATCTGAGAGCCGTCGGATGACACCACCGTATAGCTTTGAGGACGAACGGGAAGCGGGAATGTTTTATCGAGGGGAGAGTATATACCCGCGACGAGCCAGGAAGTTTTACTCGACTCGACTTTGCGGGCGAGTTCTTCCCAATTACCGGATTTGTTCCTGAGCTCTTCCTTCGCGAGCTTTATCCTGCCCGAGAGCTCGCCGGAGAAGTCTTTCCGCTCCCTTATCATCGAGTCTATCTGTGATTTTACGAGGTGGAAGTTAAGCACGTTCGAGGAAAAGATAACACACTTTATATCGGTAATAAATCTTAGGGCGCACACTGATAAAAAAAAGGCGGGCAATTCCGGAAGGGAAAGCCCGCCTTTGAGTTTCATATACTTTTATTCTGTTTAAATTACATCATACCGCCCATTCCGGGGTGCATGCCCCCCATACCGCCTCCGCCGCCGCCGCCTCCCATATCTTCCTTGGATTGCGGCTTCTCGGCGATGAGCGCATCTGTGGTCAGGAGTAGCCCCGCAACACTGGACGCGTTCTGCATCGCGCTCCTCGTAACCTTCGCAGGGTCCACTATCCCCGCCTCTATCATATCGCAGTACTCGAGCTTCGCGGCGTCAAACCCGTTAGCTCCCTTCTCCTCGCTCACCTTACCCACCACTATCGACCCGTCCCATCCCGCGTTCGTAGCTATACCCCTCAGAGGCTCCTCAAGCGCCCTTCTCACTATGCTCACCCCAGCCTTCTCCTCGTCGTCAGCCCCATGGAACCCATCCACTGCCTTTATCGCCCTTATGAGCGCAACTCCCCCTCCGGGCACTATGCCTTCCTCTACAGCCGCCCTGGTCGCATTAAGGGCGTCCTCCACTCTGGCCTTCTTCTCCTTCATCTCGGCCTCGGTCGCGGCCCCTACGCGTATAACAGCCACTCCACCAGCGAGCTTCGCGAGCCTCTCCTGGAGCTTCTCCTTGTCGTACTCCCCGCTCGCCTCGTCCACCTGCGCCTTTATCTGTTTTATCCTCCCCTCTATCTCCCCCTTCTTCCCCGCTCCGCCTATTATCGTAGTATTGTCCTTGTCTATCACTATCTTCTTTGCCCTTCCAAGGTCCTGAAGCTTCGTGTTCTCGAGCTTCATCCCCGCTTCCTCCGCTATTACCTTGCCCCCTGTGAGCATGGCTATGTCCTCTAACATCGCCTTACGCCTGTCTCCAAACCCAGGCGCCTTTACCGCCGCCGCCTTTAACGTCCCCCTCAGCTTATTCACCACCAGCGTAGCAAGCGCCTCCCCCTCTACATCCTCCGCCATTACCAGCAGTGGCTTTGCGCTCCTTGCCACCTCTTCGAGCAACGGCACCACGTCCTTCATATTCGATATCTTCTTGTCGGACATCAGTATCACAGGGTCCTCAAGCTCTATATGCATCTTCTCCGGGTCCGTTATGAAGTAAGGGCTCAGGTACCCCCTGTCAAACTGCATCCCCTCGACCACGTCGAGCTCCGTCTCAAGGGTCTTTCCCTCTTCTACCGTTATTACCCCGTCCTTCCCTACCTTCTCCATCGCGTCCGCTATTATGTTCCCTATCGTCGAGTCCCCGTTCGCGGATATAGTCGCTACCTGCGCTATCTCCGTCCGGCTCTTTATCTGCTTACTTTGTTTCTTTATGCTGTCCACAACCACTTCCACCGCCTTGTCTATTCCCCTCTTCAGCTTCATCGGATCGTGACCAGCGGCTACGAGCTTTATCCCCTCTCTGATTATCGCCTGCGCCAGTATCGTCGCAGTCGTCGTCCCGTCTCCGGCCACGTCGCTCGTCCTGGAGGCTACTTCCTTCACCATCTGCGCCCCCATGTTCTCAAACCTATCCTCCAGCTCTATTTCCTTGGCTACTGTCACTCCATCCTTCGTCACTACCGGGGCTCCAAACGTCTTCTCTATCAGTACGTTCCTCCCTCTCGGCCCTAACGTAGCCTTCACCGCGTTCGCCAGCGTGTTCACTCCCTTCAATATCGCGTCCTGCGCTGCCCTGTCAAATTTTATTTCCTTCGCTGCCATTTCTTCGTCTACCTCCAAATTGTAGTTTATGCTTCGAT
>JBIOKC010000014.1:0-24612 GCA_044451425.1 Thermodesulfobacteriota bacterium | reverse complement strand
GTCTTATATACCTTAAATGAACCGCAGAATATGCACTTTCTGCCCCTCAAAAAGTTGGCCGCACAGTTGAAAATGTTGTTTCGGATAGTAACCATAAGGATATTTTAGCCCCCTGTGGTTACGAATCCCACTAATTACCTATGATTTACTTATAAACTTTATATAATCTTCCCCCCAAAAATCCCTTTCAACGTTTTTAAATAAGGCAATCCGCGCATAGGATAGGGTGAAGATCTGTGGATGATTCTCCGTAATGAGTTTATCCACAGTCATTTATTTGTAAAATTTATTTTTCCTAAATATAGGTGACACCTTAAACGTAGAGAGGTTTCTCTAGTCGTGGATGATCTCCCACCTTTATATCAGTTCTTTTTGCTGGATTTCCCCCGTTTCAATAGACAGATTTAAAGCGCGTATTCCCGGGAATGCTGTCGATCGAGATCGTGTTCGTCCAGAGCGTTATACGGAAACGCATTGGATAGCATGCTAGATACTGAGATTAAGTTTCTTGGTGCGATCGAAGTTATTGATGTAATTATCAAGATGGGGGAGAATCAGGAGAAGCTCAGGAATCGGCTAAAATCCCTGACAGAAGAAGTTGAGCAGTTGAAACATATGGTTATGGAAAGAGTTTAACCTTATCTTACATTCGTAGCTAAGCGTTTCCACAGAGCAATTACTCCGATAGGCCAAGTGCACCTTCCTTTACAGTCATATCACATTTAGAGAGAGTGGGGACAGGGAATAGCCTAATCTGTGCGAGTCCTGGCCATTCTACTGGCCTCCGATATAAAGTGCCTAACCGGAAGGCCTACTGCAAGGGTTCTTGTAGTTCACAGCATGTAAGGTCTTTTATAGTTCAGAACAACTTAAATCCATTCTTTTGTATATTTATCCTGCTCCCCATTAAGAAGCTAGTAGAATTAAGCTAGTAAAAGTGTACTGCTCCCCTTTCAGACACGGTCGGTTTTCTTTAACTTATAAGAATAATAGAAGAGAAAGATAAGCATTGAAATCCAGATAATAGCCTGGCCGGTCCTGGACAGAGTTCCGAGAGGGAATGGAAGTAGGAGAATGGATCCGGGAGTTAGGAGACCCAGCCAGGAAACCAGAATCAGCAGTTCGGCTGCAAGGCTCTCGTTATGGGAAAGTTGATTATTTCTTACTATTCTGAAAATTGTAATCATTGGGACAACTATTAGTATATCGTCATATAGGCGGTGATAGGTCCAAATGCGAGCGATAATTGCAGCAACGCCGAGTTGAATCCAGATGTCTATCTTACGGAATATGAGTAACCAAATGCCGAACGCCGATATGAAGACGAATGAAAAAGGAAATATCAATTGTTTTAAGCCGAGATTGCCCAGCCAAATGTGAAGGTTAGCATAGCCTCCCCTTGTTGCCAAAGCAGAACTGTCCACCAACCAGAATTTTAGTGTCATAATAAGACCAGTGTCATGGAATGATATTGCAATGTACGTCAGGATGATATAACCGCAGGCTGCGATAATTAGAGGGCGAAATGCTCTTTGAGTTATAAGTGATATTAAATAGAACGGTGCGGTAACGGTGATCTTGAGTGAGGAAAAAAGGAAAAGCAGAGAGATAATAATGTCTTTGGCTATGTCGCTTTCGTGCTCACCCTCCATCGATACAGCTGTTAAAATAGCAGGAAGTAGAAATAGAATGACCTGGCCGTTGCCGATAGTGATTCCGGTTGGGTAGATCGACAAAATAAAGAGAACAGCAAATATGATTTCCTCTCTTTTCTTGATTCCGGTTTCAGCTATCACTATGGAAATGAACCAGACAAGAGAAACAATATACAAAATCGCCCAGAGCCATCTCGCGGATTCAAATGAAAGCCACCCTGTAAACGGCCAGAGAATTGTATAAGTTGCAGGAAGAAAGTTGAGTTCGTGCAGAGATTTTCCCGCAAACCATAAGTTGACCCACTGATGCATGATTCTGAGATCGATTGCACCGTTCCTTTTCTGATCCAGGAGGAGGCGCCAGAACTCATACACCAATCTTAAAACTGTGAGAACAGACATCAGCCCAATTGCAATTTTAAATAATGACTCGCGGCGGGTGCAATACCAGTCTTGAATCCTGGATAAATGTTTTGTAAATGAAAAGCTGCCTTCGGAATTCATTTTGATCTATTTTACGATATTTATGCCGGTTTAGCTGGTCTCAAAATGGGTTCGTGACAATTGACCATTAACATTTAAAATGCATTTTATGAACCTTCTATTGAACGTATTACCTGATTGGCCTCTTATTCGGGGAGGGGATATCTAACTTGCTACACTTGCTACACTATCTACACCCTTTGATGAATCAGCTAGCGCGCGTGAAGAGGCATTATCTTGCGTCCGGGATCGAATCCTTCGCACTCATAACGTATCTTTTCTATCCCGGTTTAAAGGAGCCTTTTGTGAGTGACGTAATAGACAGGTTCGAGAAGGCGCACTGGTTTAACAAGCCTTACCAAAAAAATTACAGAGTGCTCACGCCGGAAGAGATGGCGGATGCGTTAAACCGGTGCATGGTGGGGTTGTGTCTTTCTGCTGAGGAGTGTGGAATGTATGCGAGCGTTCAGTACATGCTCTGCGGGCTACCCGTCGTATCTACGAGGAGCAAAGGTGGCAGGGACGAGTTTTTTTATGACCGTTATGTTAAGATCGTGGATGACGATTCCAAAGCTGTAAGGAAGGGGGTATAGGAACTGATCGAGAGAAACGTTCCCCCGGATCTGATTCGCAGGGAGACTATTAATAAAATAATGTTTCACAGAGAAAGGTTTAACGCGCTCATAGAGGGCATTTACAGAGACCACGGTATAAGAAGGGACTTCAGGGAGGAATGGGGCAGCATTTTTTTTAACAAGATGTTAAAGCTTCAAAATCTCGGTGAAGTTAAGAGAATATTATCTCAAAAGAGAGATGCTCCCTGAATTTCAAAGAAATGAAGAAAGCAGTTCATCCGTTTACCGCGGCATCATTCCTGGACAGCATAGGTATAAATACGCACTGGACTTACCCGGACACGCCCTACGTATATGCTTATGAAGGCGTGCTCAAACTGCTCGCCGAGTTGGGAATTCGTCACGTTCGGGACGGCTTTTCTGATAGGATCGTCGAATTGGGCAAATACGGGATAACCACCACGGTCATAGCGGATCTGGAGGGAAGTTCGAACGGCGGAAATGGGACCATCCGAAAAATCATAGGACGGATAAAATCAATCAACGCCTCCGGGATTCATATCGATGCGGTCGAAGGCCCGAATGAACCCGATAATTTCTGGCCGAAGCATAAAAAGATATATAAGGGGTACGGGCACATGCACGGAAGGCGCGGATTTATTATGGGCGCAGTTGAATTTCAAAAGGACCTGTATAGAGCTATCAAATGCGATCCTTCCACTGCCGGGCTTTGTGTGATCGGCTTTGCCATCTGCCCGGTATACGACCCCCTCGGTTTATCGCCCAATCCCTTGTCGGAACAGGAGCTCGCCCCTTATGCGGATTGGGGGAACCTTCATTCCTATCCCGGCAATAACCCATATAACGTCCCCTTCCCGTATGCGGGGCTCGAAAGGTACTACTGGCAGAGTAACTTCCCTTCGATAAGCCTCGACGAATATCCCTGGGCATTGGAGGTATACGCACCTCCCTTCTCACCTAAGCCCATGGCTGTGACGGAAGCCGGCTATCCCACACACGTTGGAGGGGTGTCGGAACGGGCTCAGGCCAAGTATATTCCGAGGCTTTGCTGTGAGTATTTCAGGCTGGGCATAAGGAGGACATATATATATGAGCTGGTTGACGAGTTTCATGAAGTGAATAAAGAAGACCCGGAAGCGCATTACGGACTGGTCCGTCGGGACTTAACCCCAAAACCCGCGTATACGGCGTTAAAAAGTCTGTTACATATACTCAAAGACTCACGGGAAGAATTTGTCCAGCGTTACATTGATTATGAATTATCCGTTACCGGCTCTAAGGATTATTTTAGAACTGATTTTCTCCATCACCTGGTCCTGCAAAAAAGAGACGGGGACTATTATTTCCTCTTATGGCACGAGATTTCCTGCGAGGACATATCGGTGATTCCTCATAAAGAATTGTCCCACCCCGACATGAATGTGAACCTGGCCATAAAACGGCCGATTATACAGGCAGTCCAATATAGCTATGACAATTCCTGGAATCTGATACCGCGGGAGTTGCCGGCGGGGGCTAATACTCTCAATTTTGCTGTCTCTGACAATGCTACTGTTTTATGTATTACCCTTGGGAGCTAATAAATGTGAGTTTTGGGCTGAAACGGGCTGTCGGGGTATAATCTCACATTAGGACGGTGGATTGCACCGAGCGGCGATCTGAGTTAACGGTAAAGCATCGACAGCCTGCCATTTTTCTATGATTTCGGGACTCAATCCTATGCAGACGCTTCGTTATATCAATCTTGTGAGTTCCATTTTGAAGGGCGACCCGCGCCTTATGGAAGAGGTTCTGAGAACGGAGCCCTCGGGCTGTGATGATTTTTATCGGTTCGTAAGGTCCAATCATATAGCGGGGACAATGTATTCGATCCTATCCTCTTCGGAATTCCGAACACTGTTTCCAGAAGAGCTGATCGAGCGATTGAAATCTTCGTATTTGGAGCAGTGGGTCAAGAACGAGAAGCTATTGAAAGAGACCGAGATGTTGTCAGAGTTATTTGGGCGGGCTTCCGAGGAGGTAATATTTTTAAAGGGGGCGTTTCTCGCAGAGCGTTATTACGGAAATATCGACATGAGGGCCATCTCCGATATAGACCTGCTGATAAGAAAAGACTGGCTGGAAAGGGCGGACCGAACACTCAAGGGCTTCGGCTATGTCAGAAAATCGCACGCCTTTCCGAGTAAGGCGGTAGCCTCACTATTCACTCACCATTTTGAATACAGGGAAAACGGCATCGATTTGGACCTTCATTGGAATTTATCCAGCCATTTTACTTTTAAAATCGACTATCGGCGTCTGTGGCGGGACAGCAGGCAATTCGAGTTCCGGAGAAAGGGCTACCGGGTCTTGTCGGACGAATACGAGCTCGTCTTCCAGATACTATCGATCTTCAAGGACATCGAGCTCGGCACGATCAAGCTTAAATCGTTCGTCGACGCATACATGATCATGCGCCTTGCCTACGGGAGGATTGGCTGGGTGGTATTTTTTGAACGGCGCAGGAGCGAGGGGATATTCAAGATCACACTTAACATACTCGATCTCTTTCTCGCCCTGTTTAACTCGCGTGAAGAATTCCCGGAAATTTCCGCTTACATTGACGATAACGCGGAATGCATAGGGTTAATCGACCTGGAAGAAAAACTGAGCCTGATAACGAGAGCAGGATTTTCACTAAGGAATAAGCGCTGGGCCCTGGGTTTATATTCGGCCAATCCATTTAATTCTTTTTTATGGTGGTTAATATCGATACCGTTTAAACTCCAGGTCTACCGTCAGGGCGGCCACAGAATTGTCAGAGGACGGAGAGATTAGCAGGGTTTGATTCTCCCCATATCGATTCTCAGGTGCTCGCGGTGGGTGCGGGGAGTGAATGCACTTTTTTCGAATATACTAATGCCTTAAAACAAATCGCGGGAGCGGACAACTGGTCAATATGGAACTCGATGTAAAACTGCTCAGGGAGGAGGCGCTCGGGGTGGAGTATAAACACGCAGGGTTTCTTCCGCTCGGCAGCTGGGGGTTGAACGTTTACGCGACCAGAAAATATTATACCGATGTGCTGGGGCACCACTTCAAGCGGAACATAGAAGAGAGTCCGCCCGCGCATAAGCAAAGCGCGAATCTCTACATGATCGGTTCGACGAGAGATTCCCGCATTTTCAAAAGACAAGCCACGCTCCGTGACGACTCCACCGCGGAATGGGAATATCCCGTGAAAGGAGTCGCTTCACTTGCGACCGGGAGGTTTCAGGTACTCATTTTTATGGAGGGCGGGACGCCCGACATATTGATTTACGTGAGAGAGCCCCAGTATAGCCACGAGGCTTTCCACGGCCACGTGTTCGAAATTGTCCATAAGATATTATTCATTTTCAATATGTTCTATATGCATGCGGCTGCCGTAGAGTGGGACAGCAGGGTCTCCGCTTTCATAGGCGACAGAGGGAACGGGAAATCCACAATATGTCTGAAACTGGCGAAGGAGGGGGCTGTAATAATCTCGGACGATCACATCGTATTTAAAAAAAAGAGGGGTCGTTTTCTCGTCAGTGGCTGCGAGGATATAGGAAGGGTCACGGGAAAGACGGAAGACGCTATATTCGGGAGGAGGCTGGATATCAGAGGGAGACGCTTCGGTAGCGTGATGAAAAAAGAAGTCCTGCTCGCGGACTATTTCGAATGCGCGCATTTCAGGGACTTTCCGATAAACGATATATTTTTTACCCATATAGGCAAGAATTTCGGCATCGCACCCGTGTCCCCAAGCGAGGCGGTTCTGAGATTGATAAAGGGCACGAGGCCTTTTTTCAGATTTAACCGAGCTCAAGACTATGCCGACTATCTAGGCTACTTCACCGAATTGGCGGGGAGAACGAGCTTGTACGATCTCACGTTGACCCGGGATCTGAACGATTTGAACGAACTGGCGTCTTTTCTCAGACAAAAATGAATCCAGATTATAATTACATACTCTTTCACGGCAACCTTGAGAAGCTCTCAAGCTTCTCCATAATAAACAGGATACTGGTCGGCGGATTAAAGAACCTCGGATACAAAGTGAAGGTAGTTCCGGCTGATAAACACAAAAGGGTCAGGCTGCCGGCGGAGATACCCGACCTCTATATATTTCACGGACACCCCTATGACTACGTGAACGCGCCCGGAAGGTCTAATATCTTTATCCTTAATTACGAGTATTTCGAGATCAAGAAAGAGGACAGGGTACTTATTGACAGGCTCAATAACTATTTCGACCTCGTACTCCTATCGACTAATTTCGTAAGGGAAATATTGACAAAGAACGGGTTGACGACACCCGTCGAGATGCTCCCGTGGGGGGTCGATAGGACGCAATTCAACCCGGACGTAAAGCCGGTGAAAATCAATGGGCTTAAAGGGTTCAATTTCCTGTATACGGGAGTATTCACTGAAAGGAAGGGCATAGATATACTCATAAAGGCTTTTATTAATGAGTTCAGTGCCGATGAAGATGTATCGCTCGTCATCAAGGAAGCCATGAGATGGAAGCATTACGAACCCTGGATAGAGAAAGTTATGATGCTGGTGAAAAAATTAAAATCCGCCCCGAAAATAATTCACATTAACAGGGCCGACAGGTCGATATCGGGCTATTTCACGGCATGCGACACCGGGGTTTTTCCTTTCAGGGGCGAGGGATTCGGGTTGCCGATCCTCGAGTGTATAGCCTCCGGCAGGAAGGTGTTGGTGACTAAAGGCACGGGGCCGGTCGATTTCTGCAATGATGAGAATTCGTTCTTTATCAAAGCGCATAAACACAGGTCGCGAGGAAAGCTACAGCTTCAACCCGACGTTGATCATTTGCGCCGGTTGATGAGAGAGGCATTCAATAAAGGCAGGCTCACCGCACGCGAGCGGAGAAGGGTTGTGAGCTCAGTCTCGGATTTCACATGGGATAGGACTTTAGATCGGTTGAAGTCCGTCATAGACAGGGAACTGAGGGTTCTCGCAGGGAATAAGGCGGGAGAACGCCTGATTTCAGACAAGAGATTTATAAGAATCGAATCTCCTGAGGTCTGTTACGCATTTTTCGAAAAGGGTCTTACGAGCTGGAGGAAGACAAGTGCCAGGATAGACGGAGCCCTTAGGAAAACGTTTGAAAATTATCATCCCGTAAGTTTCAGGACGAAGCCCGTTATGCGGAAGACGGATGTGGTTATCGGACAATCGGGTTTTTCGTTAGAGCAGTTCATGAGAGCCTTTCAACATAATCCGGGCGTGCTCAAGGTCCTTTACCGTGAAAGCGGGCCTTTAGAGAACATGCTCGGGATAGTGAACCGCGAGAGAAGGATATGCGGTGTGGAACAAAGGGACGTCCCCGCGATGGAGCTCTGGAGGAACAGGGCGGAGCTCGAGACGGCGGATCATCTGCTCTTATTCAGTGACATTTCAAAAAAATTATTTATGGACTCAGGTTATCCCGAAGAAAAGATAGAAGTTCTCCATCTCGGGATAAATGCGCATAAGCCTGTCTTCAGAAAAAGAAGGAAAGACATCAGATTTTTATTCGTCGGGACGGACTCGTACAGGAAAGGGATCAGGATTTTATTAGAAGCCTGGGATCAATTGAAGCTCAAGAGGGCTGAGCTCATCTGTATTACCGACGATCTATCGCAGTCCCGGCTCCTGCTCGGCTATCTGGTCAGGAACGATAATATCAAGATCAAACCGCTCATGCCCTATAGGAAATTTTTAGCTGAATATGAAAATGTGGACTCCCTGATACTCCCCTCCTTCGAGGACGGTTTTTCTTTCGTTATAGGGTAGGGGATGGGATACGGCAAGCCAGCCATCCTGTCCGCGGATACCGGCATTTCCGAGATATTGACGCATAAGCATGACGGGCTCGTGGTGGACACGGGTTCCGTAGAAAGCCTCAAGGAAGCGATACTTTATATATACGAGAACAGTGCTAATATTAAATTCATGGGCGAAGCCGCCTACGAGACGGCGGTTAAATTCAGCTGGAGACGTTTTGAGAGGAGCTTTTGCGGCTTAATCTCCCGACTTTACGGCGAACGAAGATGATTAAACTAAGGCCCATAAAAACGGGGGAGAAAATAGCAATAGCCATACCGACGAAAAACCGTCCTTCCTACTTGGCTGTTTTGATCGCTTCCTTGATTAATCAGACTTACCCGAACTTTATGATCGTAATTAACGACCAGAGCGATTCGCCTGTCGAACGGGAAGACACGATCACCGATCTTATTACGCTCGCCAGGAACACTGGACATGATCTAAAGTTCATCCGGACCACGGGCGGCTGGAAGAGGCACCAGCAGGCTATGGAAGCCGTCCCGGAACAGATAGAGTTTATTCTGAGGATTGACGACGATATGCTTCCCGGCCCTTGTTTCCTTGAAAATATTCTCAAACCGTTCTATTTTTACCCCGACAGGCCTCTTGCGGCCGTGGGTGGATGCACTCCCGAGCCGCACATGACGCCCGTCAATCTTGATGTCAATCTGATGGACGATTCGTGGCTGCTCCGTCTTGAAGACCCGACATGGAAACTGCAGGGTCACTATTATTACAATAATCCCGAGGTACTCGAAGTAGAGAGCCTGAACGGGGGCGCTATATGCTACCGACGCAGCGCTCTTGAGGACGCGGGAGGCCGGGCTGTCGAGGGGTACTCGGACCAGGCATTCAAAGAGGAAAACGACCTCAGCGCGAGACTCCTTGAAAAAAACTACGCTCTTATGGTTACGACGGAGGCTCTGGCGTGGCATCTTCTGGCTCCCGGAGGGGGCGCGAGGGAGTTTATTAAAACTCCCAAGGGTAATTTTCTCATATCGGACAAGAGCAGTATAGAGTCTGACGACAGGCTCTTTCACGAGAGAATGAAGGTCATTCTCTCGAAAAGGGGCCCTGCTGCGAGTGAGCCGAGGCGTTATAAAATCAGCGATCTCGAGAAGAATGTATACAAGGGTTCCCCGTTTCGATCTCTAAAAGGCAGAGCGCTCAAGATTGTCGAAAGCATGGTTTTAAGTAAATTCAGAGGCCTATACTGGTATTTCAGGAAATAATGCCATCGGAAGTGCACCCCTTTGCGGAATAAAAAAATACTTATCGCGGCCCCGTTGTTCCTTGAATGGGACCTCGGGAGTTACCTGCTCTCCATCCTTAGGACGAAACATATCGAATGTGACACGTTCGCCTACCAGCCTTTTAAATCGTTCCCGGAAGCGGAGAGAGAGCTGTTGAGAAAAGTGGAGGAATACAAACCCGATATCGTATTAGGACTGAAGCTCGACAGGATAGGCGCAGGCGCGTTGAGAATCATTAGGAGTATGGGCTCAATCGTCGCGTTGTGGTATGTTGACTGTGTTGACGACAATGTCCCTGAATGGATTAAGCCATTGCATAAGGAAGCCGATATCTTCTTTACGACCGCCCAGGGGATGGTAAGCAAGTACCGGGAGGTATCGGATACGCCCTCATACTGGCTATATGAAGGAGCTCGCCTGCCCTCGTTTCCACTACGCGCGCTTAACGGAAAACCTAAGAAGATATACATGAGTCGGGTCGCCTTCGTGGGCAGCATCTACTATTACGACGAACACGGTGAGGTTGTCACAGAGAGAGAGGGGTTCCTCAAGCGGGTGAGCGAGCGTTTCGATCTCAAGATATGGGGCCCTCAGGGGGTGAGGGACGCGAGGGAGAGGTGGGGAGCCGGATACCCTGCAGTCGAATGGCCCGCCTACAACGCCGAGCTCGTGAGCGTGTGCGAGGGTGCCGATATTGTATTGGGGACAAACACTACTAATTCGGTCGAGTGTTACTTTTCCAACCGGACCTTTATTACACTCGCCTCGGGAGGGTTCCATCTGACACACTACGTGCCGGGCCTCGAAACCATGTTCGAGAACCGGAAACATCTCGTTTGGTATGACACGGAAGAAGAGTGCTTCCGGCTGATAGATTACTATTTGCAAAGGCCGGGGCTAAGAAGAAGAATTGCGCTCGAGGGGCGCACCTGGGTCAGGAGACGGTACAGCATGACTAGGCAGGTGAACAAGATGCTCCGACTTGTTGAAAGACATTATGGGAACTGATTCCGATACATTAATAACACTTTGCGTGAGCGGATTTCCCGGCACCAACAGGTCTTTGTTGAATCTAGAGAAAACGACGGGCCTCACGAAACATCTTGTCCTCCGGGGCTCGGATGCGAACGCCGTGGAGGTTGAATTTTATGTTGAATATATAAAGGAAAGGACCTCGAGGTGTGTTCTATTCGGAGGATGGTCTCCGGTTTACGATACTATTTTAAAAAAGCTCGGAAATAAAAAAATAGAGTTCGGCGTTTACTGGACGAGTAGCCCGGGACAGGTCGATATTTCAGAGGAAATTAAATATCTGGTTTTCCTGCTTAAATCGAGAAATGTTAAGCATAGACTATTCGCCCATAAGGAATTGGCTTCGGCGTTATCGGGAGGCTCACTGGATGTGAGACATCTCCCCGATACCGTTTTGTTCCCGGACGGTCAAAGTCTCAAGCAACTAGAGAAGAGACGCAAAGATTTCATTATCAGCCTCTTTTACTCACCATTCGAATACAGGAGAAAGAACGTCCTGAATTCGCTGCTAGCCCTGTCCATGCTGAAGAACGGGTACATGCTTTACCTGAACGGGTTATCGGAAAACGAGTATTACAGAGATGTCCTGAAGACACTCGGGATCAGATATAAAGATTTCGGCTGGATGACCGACGACAAATATCAAAATGTGCTGAGCGAGGTTGACCTGGGGCTTCAGGTTTCGTTCGCCGAAACCTTTAATTTCGTTGTAGCCGAGCACATTGTAAAACGAGTGCCGGTCATAACCTCCCGGATGGTTCCGGTAATGGACTGCATGCCCGCGTACATAAAAAAGAGGCTCCTCGTGGACGACCCCGATAGCGCTTCCGAGGTTCTGGATAAAATCGGGTATCTCCTGGGGAACACGGCTCTGTTAAATGACCTCGGGGAAAGTATGTATAAATATCTCAAAAGAGAAAATGAGAAAAGGATAGAAACCGCCAAGAATGTCTTGAAATCCATAATCGAACGAAACAAGGGTTGAAGATATGAAAGAAAATAGCCTGAAGAGTACATACACGATAAACAGCGAGGTCGCCCATAGGGAGATAGAGGGGCAGATCCTTATACTGAGGCCCGATGACAATTCGCTATATACGTTAAACGGCTCGGGCAGGTTAATTTGGCTCGGGATCGCAAAGAAGAAGAAGTTGTCGGTGATAATAAAAAGCGTTTCGAGGGAATTCGGGATTGCGGAAGAAACTGCCCGACAGGATGTATTGTCATTTGTAAGGGATCTGGAAGTGAAGGGGATCCTCAATAGCAAAGGGTAAAAAATGAAGGTTCTCTGGACAACGGATAAAGGATACCCTTTGATGGGTGGGGCGCAGATATCGAATCTCGCGTTCTTAAAGAATCTTTCGGAAAAATTCGCTCACGATTGCCATATGTTCTGCGGCTACCCCCGGAAGAAGAACCTCCGTTACGGTTCGGTAAAACTCGCCACATTCAGGGACTTAGATGAGTTGAAGAGTATGGTCCTCGGGTTAAAGCCGGATATTGTTATCTCCTCTCTGAATGTCGGTGTTCATGTCCGGAAGATCGCCAATCTCTACAATATCCCGACCGTCAACTATCTACATAGCTACGAATATGCCCCTCCCGGCCGGGCTGAGAGGGAATCCTGGAAGGTCTCTCCGTCGAGGGAATATTCCGACAAGAATGAGGCGGATTTTATTTTTCGCGAGTCTGATGCGTGCGTAGTGAATTCCCTTTATATGAAAAGAAGGTTCGAGAAAAAATACGGTAGGAAATTCCTCGTTATCTACCCTGAATTTATCGAAGAAGATTTTCTCGTCGTCGGCGGCACGGAACGGGAAGGTAGATATATCACCGGTATCTGCGGGTTCCCTTACAAGGGCGCCGATATATTTTACGAGCTTGCGAAGAGAATGAGCCATGAAAAATTCCTCCTGGTCGGCAATTCCCTGTACGAATATCTCAAGAAGTTTCAGAAGCTCGAAAATGTGAGGGTTCTTCCCTATACAAGCACGAAGAAGTTCCTCGCGATGAGTAAAGCCGTGCTGGTTCCCTCGCAATGGCCCGAGCCATTCGGGCGCATCGTTGTTGAGGCCGCCGCGAACGGCATCCCGACGCTCGCGAGCCTGACGGGAGGCATTACTGAAATCGTTAGGGGCACGCCGCTGGGAGTGAAAAATTATAGAGATCCCGAGAGCTGGGAAATAAAACTGAGGAACATTCTCAAATCCGATAGCGCCGGTAACCGGAATTCCTCGCAGGGAATAAAGGTTGCCTGCAGATTTTTGAAAGGGCGCTCCAGCCGCGATCTCAACGGGATTATCAGAAAGCTCGCCCGCAGAAAGAAGCCCGATTATAATGTGAAGGGCGTGATCGCGCTCTGCGGGCAAAGAAAGGAAAAAACGGCTTACTCGTCCGTAAATTCAAGGTGGCTCGGATTGCTTGAGGACGATGCGGATTATATTACGCTCGGTCACGAAAGCCCGTCCGATTTCAGGGAACTCCCGGTCGATTTCTTCATTCACCATGACTACCAGCATGACTTCGGGAGTGTCTCGGTACCCCAGGAGGGGAAGTTCATCGCAGTCAGGACATGGGACTTCGGCAGGTTCCCCGAGAAATGGGTCGAGAAGTCAGGTGAATGCGATCAGCTGTGGGTCCATAGCAGATGGGTTAAACGGAATGCCGTGAAGAGCGGGATCGATAAGAATAGAATTAAGGTTATACCCCACGGAATCGACGAGAAGATATTCAGGCCGGCCGGCAAAAAATACAGCCTGTCGACTGACAGGTCGTTTAAATTCTTATTCGTCGGAGCGACTGTCTTCAGGAAAGGGATCGACATACTTCTCAAAGCGTTCGGAATGGCATTTGACACTCACGACGACGTGTGCCTTGTAATCAAGGACAATCCCAGGGACGTTTTCTACTCGGGAATAAAATATAGAGACGAGATATCCGCTCTCAGGAGGGATACAAATTATCCAGAGCTGATCTATATAGATGAGTACTTATCCCCTCGGGAACTGGCCTCGCTGTACAGGGCATGCGATATCGGCGTTTTTCCATACAGGGCGGAGGGTTTCTGCCTTCCGATACTGGAAGCCATGGCATGCGGCCTGCCCTCGATAGTCCCCCGTTTCGGAGCGTGCCTCGATTTCTGCGCCGATTCGAATTCATTCTTAATGCCGGTTAAAAGGTTCAACATGCCTATGTTCGGCAGCTTCGAGATAAACACACTAGGATTCAGAGAGGAAGTCGAGGAAGTGGATTTCTGTGAAGCCTCTCCTGAAACCCTCGCAGGCTTCCTGAGAATGATTCATAGCACGGACAGGAGAATCATAGAGAAAAAATCCCTGGACGGAGTGAGGAGGGCGCACGGGCGCTTTAAATGGTCAGACGTTCTATCGTTGATGAAGAGGCGCCTGAGGGAGCTCGATTCATACCCTCTCCCTCGGAGGCTCGGGAAGGCGAGGGCGGAAAAATTAAAATCGAGTAGAAAATTCGAGGCAGCCAAGGAAATCTTTTTAAACATGATGTCCCGAGGACGATAGCATGGATAGAAATAAAATCTCACTCGCAGCAAAAGAGCTTCAGCTCGAAAAAAGCGGGATACTTGGGCCAGTATTTTTTCACGGCAACAGCATGGTCCCTTTTCTCATTGACGGAGACGAGCTTATCACCATGCCCGTCACGTGGGATGAAATCAAAGCGGGGGACATCATTACATACAGACTCGAATACAAATTCCCTACTTGCCGGGTTATTGAGAAACACCGCGACAAATTGGTAGTGAAGGCCGACGACTGGCCTGAGCTCTTCGAAGTCGAATCCGGCGACGTGCTCGGTAAGGTGATCGAAAGGCACAGGGGCGGAGAAGCGCTCAAGGCAGGGGACCTTTCGTGGATTTTATACTCCGAATATATAGTCTGGAGATTCAGAAAGGATAGACTCATGTCCGGGATCAGATACTTCAAAAGAGCAATCAGGGGAATCTTTAAAAAGGGCTAATACGTTAACAAACGGGTCAAATGATTTAAATGTGTCTGCCTGGATACGAAGAACGATAGGGATAACGTATTCGTGAAAAGAGGCCTGGGTATATGGATTTTATTCGCCGCTTACAATTAATTTTTCCAGTTTATCGAACTTTACCAGTTTCGGCGGCTCGTATTTTTCGAATTGCGATTTTTTAGCCGTAATATTTTTGGCTTTGCTTTTTTCCGCCTTCTTTTCTGTTTTTTTCTTTTCCACGCTCATTTTCTCTCCACAAGCTTTTCTTTATATAGATTGTCCAGTATAGCTGTTATATCTCCTCTGATCTCTTCCTCGTCGAGCTCGTATTCGGAGCTGACATTTTCGACTATCTCGTCCACGCTCATATCATCGTCGATGAGGAGGCTCCATATATATGTGCCCGTTTTATTCAGGCTGTAGTAATAGCTTGTTTCATTATTGATAATTACGGCTTCGCCGTCTAGTACCCTCCACGTCGCTATGTCGGAGTTAACCCGGTATTTCATCGGGAGTAAATTTATCATAACCTATCTAATTCACAATATTATGAATGGGTCTAGATAACTTTAGTGTATTAGAATACATGCTAAGTTTGACCTTCCCCCAGAGAACTGAACCAGTCAAAAGTAGAGGAATCCGGCCCTTTTTTATTAAATCATAAGACCGGAGCAGAGTATTTTACTCGCGAATTTTCAACTTAAAACAAGCTTGACAAATGGAGAGCAGTACAGTCCGTATGACGCTCCGGAGGAACACGATCTCGCTCGACTGTATTCCCGGGAACACGCGGATAGGCCCGTGGCTAGAAGAACAGCATCGCCACCCCGAAAATGACGAGGAGGAGTCCGAAATACGCGAGCGACGATCCATCCGGAACACCTAGAAAGAAAGCGGTACAATCACAATGAGCGGGAAGATGACCAGTCGTATTACAAAGAGGGGCAATCACTGTACATCAACGATCATGACGAACGCTGACGACCCCCCCCCGACGTCCGGCGTAGTATTTAGGGCTATCTCGGACAGACGCACTGCTCGGGTTCTGCCCGTGCTGGTTCGAGTCCTGCCCCGGGCGCCAACCTCACACGTATTTTAATTTTCTTGATAATCCCACGTGTATTTTAATTCCGGATGTAAAGGAATTATCAGGTGAGCTTTTTGCCGATATTTGAATTCATGTTCTTGTTTGTTATTCGCGGAAATTGATAGGTGTTTATATTAATATGAGACGTTCCTTAGTTGATAGTCTTTTCTTCCTCCTGCTCCCATTCCTCTTCGTCTTCTTCCTCCCACTCCTCTTCATCGTCAGAAATATCTTCGTCTTCATCGTCCCATAATTCTTCTTCGTCCTCGTCCCACTCCTCTTCGTCGTCTTCCAAGTCATCGTCCTTTCTCAGCAGTTCAAGTTCGATTTCCATGACAATTCTCCTATTAAGGGTGATTTAAGTGAAACGATACACCCTGACTTTGAAATGTCAAGTGAATCCGACGGCTGAAAACGGGGGTCGGTTCCGAGTGTGAGAACTGAAGAATGTATAGGTATTGCGTGCAGTTACAAACTTTGAATTATTAGCTCTGAAATAACTGAACGGAAGAGCATGAATTGGAACTGTATCACACTGTATCAGTCTTATGAGCACTCCCTCATGAATTCTTCCAGTTTTAAAACCAGCTCTTTGGAGCCTATGAATATAGGCGTCCTCTGATGAAGCTCCTCAGGCTTTATGTCCAGAATTCTCCTGAAACCGTCCGTAGCTCTTCCCCCCGCCTGCTCGACGATGAACGACATGGGGTTGCACTCGTAAAGGAGTCTTAATTTGCCTTTAGGGGCATCGGTGGTTGCCGGATAGAGAAAAATGCCTCCGGTTATCAGGCTCCTGTGTATGTCCGCTACCATAGAGCCTATGTACCTAAGCGAGTAGGGGCGGTTCGTAGCCTTTTCTGCTTCCTTGCAATATCTTATATACTGCTTAACTCCTTCGGGGAAGCTCACAAAATTCCCCTGGTTTACCGAATAGGTTTTCCCGGTTTTTGGGATGCTCATGCTTGGGTGCGAAAGACAGAATTCGCCGATCGAGGGATCAAGAGTGAATCCGTTGACGCCGTATCCGGTGGTATATACCAGCATGGTGGAAGAGCCGTAAATGATATACCCGGCTGCTGCCTGTTCCCTCCCTAGCTGTAGAAAGTCCTCGGCTGTTAACGGAGATCTCGGCAGCGAGACCCTTCTGTAAATTGAGAATATCGTTCCGACCGAGACGTTGACGTCTATATTCGACGAGCCGTCCAGCGGGTCGAGCGCTACAACATAATTTGCGTCCCTGGATATTTCATCATGGAAGCTTATGAAGTTCTTGTTCTCCTCGGAAGCCACCCCGCAGCACTGCCCACCTAGCTCGAGCGCCGCTATGAATCTCCTGTTCGCGAACACGTCCAGCTTTTTTACTTCTTCGCCCTGAACGTTCCTGGTCCCCGTACTGCCCAGTATGTCTACAAGCCCCGCTTTATTGACCTCTCTGTTGACTATCTTGGCGGCCAGTCCCAAGTCCCTGAGCAGCCTCGAGAGATCACCACGGGAGAAGGGGAATTCGGTCTGCTTTCTAATGATGAAATTGTCTAAAGTCTCGACGCCTATCATAGCCAAATTATATTACCGAAATTTATGCATTAGTGAAGCCGCCGAATCTAATAAGGCATATGCTTGTACTCATAGGGATTACGGCTAATCCCCGCATTCAATTATTTTTCCTTTGAGATTCCTTATAGTCGTTAAGGATTTCCTTCACCGCGTTGGAATCCTTGATCCTCATAGCGGCTTTCAATCCCTCTTCGCGCACCAGCTCCCTCGCTTTTTCGAAGCTCTTCTCGAAGTCCTTGGGAAGGTAATCTTTCACGATGAGTGATGCCCGGTCCAGGTAAGGCACGAGCTCCGAGTTCTTGAATATCGGATCGTTCTGGGCATGGAACAGGCTGAGGCAGGACAATAGTAAAAACGCCGTGACCGTTCCCATTGCGGCTCCTGCGACACCTCCGCATATTCTGTTTAACCAGCTCAGCTGCAGAGTGCCGATCAGTCGTGATACCGCCCACCCCAGCATCTGGATGATCACGTACGCGGTAAACGCCAGGATTATAAAACCCCCGATGTTCGCTATGGGCTCGTTCCCGACGAGCTTCTCCTTTATAAACACGTCGCCCAATACATCGTAAAAAATAAAGCCTATCGCCAACCCTCCGGCGAGAGCGGCGATAGAGAATATCTGACTTATGAGCCCCCTCGAGAATCCTATGAGCGTAAAAATAGCGATTATCGCGATTATCGTTAGATCCAGCCAGTTCATATTCTTATGGAAGCGGCCTAGCCGCGTCTGCTCCGCTTTCTATGAATGTTAATCATATAGCGCCTTATGTATAAACTACCTCGAAACTCGATCCCGCTCCAGGCTCTTTTGTGACTTCGATCCTCACGGGGAATCTCTCCTTTAATTCGTCCACGTGGGTTATTGCGATTATCTTGTCGAAGTCATCCTTTACTGAATTAATCACTTGAACGAAGTGATTCAACCCATCCTTGTCCTGCGTTCCGAAGCCCTCGTCGATTACGAGCGTCCTTAACTGTGCGCCCGAGCGGTTTGCTATGAATTTCGAGATTCCCACACGAAGGGCGAAATCTATACGGAACGCCTCTCCCCCGGAGAAGGTCTCATAGCTTCTCGTGCCCGAGGAATCTCCGATGTAGATTTCAAGAGTTTCCTTCTCTCCTCCCCTTTGGGTCGGTTTCACCATCTCGAGGCTGAGGGCCATACTACCCTCTGTGAGTTTGTTGAGTATTCTATTGGCTTCGACCTCGATCTCGGGCACTGCGTGCTCTATTATCAGGGCCTGGAGCCCGTTCTTCCCGAATGCTTTCACGAGTTCCTGATATATTAGAACCTCGCGCCTGGACGTGCCGATTTTCTCTCCGAGCTCAATCTTTCTCGCGGCCAGCATCTCGATTCTTTGAATCGCGCTCTCGCTCCTGCTTATGTCCATCATCAGCTCGTCTTTTTGTTTCTTCAGGGAGGATAATCTGTTCTCGACAGTCGCCGTCTTTTCCTTTATTTCTTTGGCAGTCGATTCTATTTCCTTGAGTCCGGCAATTTCATTTTCGATCTTTGCGAGTCTCTGCTTTTCCTCCCCGATCCTGTCTCTCAATTTTTTCTCTTCATTAACTCTCAGGTTAAGACTTAGCTTCGCCCTCTCGAGTGTTTCTTTTTCACTCGCCGAACTCCCCAGCCTATTAAGCGATTTCTTGAGCTCCCCGTGTACATGTTCATCATAGCTGAGTTCTTCGAGACGCGCCCTGAGTTCGTTCAGCTTCTCTTTCCACTTATCTGCGTAGCACTCTCCTTCGAGGATCCCGAGCAGCGGGCCGATCTCGTCCTCCGCATTCCGTATCTCGCTCTCGGCTTCTCTTTTGCGCGCGCTCTCTTTTCTGAGGAGCTCGTATTGGCCCTCGTATTTTCCGAGGGTCTCGATCTCTCTTTTCAACCCCTCGTGTTCTCTCTCCTCATATCCGATAACCGTTCTTTTCGATTCGAGCTCTTTCAGCTCTTTATCGAATTCCTCCCTGAACTCTTCATTCGTCAGGGTTTTATGCAGTGTATCGAGGCGGCTCCGAGTCTCGTAAAGTTCGGCCGCGGAAGCATTTGACTCTTTTAAGCCCTGTTCTTTCTCTCCGAGCGCCTTGTTGAGTCCGGGCAGGAGCCCGATCTCGGATTCCAGTTTTTCGATTTCGCCCCTCAGGGATCTTACTTTACTTTCGAGCAGGCTCAATTCTTTCCCTATTTGACGAATCTCTATTTCGAGTGTCATGACCCCTTTTTCGAGCTTTACTCTGAGAGCGTTTTTGGCCTCTTCTTGTAGGGGTGATTCACAGAGCGGGCAATGCGCGTCTGTCACCTGGGTGAGGAGCATTGCCAGTTTCCGCTCTTCGTCGTTCTTTCTCTTCTCGAGTTCCGACCTCCGGGCGGATAGGGCGTTACTCTCTTCTCCTATTCCCCCGGCTTCTTTCTTTAACTCCTCAACCATGCGCTCATATTTTACACATTCGCCGATCCGTCTGTTGAGCGCGATTATTTCTTTCTCGAGATTATCCGATAGTGCCGCTCTCGCGGCGAGCTCGTTTATCTTCATAGACAGCTCGTTTACCCTGGTCTCGATCTCTATCTTTTTTTGTCTGATCTTCTGATTGAGTTCTCTCAGCCGTAAATCCAGGCTTTCCGCATCTTTCCTCTTCAGGTCAAAGTCTTTTTCGGCCGATTTTAATCGAGCGAGTTTCGAGTACCCCGATTCTATTTCCGCCTGCCTGCACAGGGTCTCTTCCGTTCCAATGATTATCTTTTGATTTTCTTCTATCCTTGTCTTGAGCGTGTTTATCTTTTGTTCCAGTTTAGCCTTTTCGTCCTGTACCAGTCTGCCGATGCTCACGATCTCTTTCTCGAGATTCGATTTCGAGAGTTGTTTTTCATTCATTATCCTCTCTTTGTCACGGACGCTTTCGTATTCTACGAACGCTTCCAGTATCTCGTCCGCCCTGGATACTATCTCCCGGTCTTTGTTTATGGCTTCTGTGATCCTGATAAGCTCTTCTTCGAGCTTCCCGCATAGGGACACTGTCTCCGCTCTCTCCGAGCTCAGCCTCGTAAGCGTATCGAGCTTGGCCTTCACGGACTCGTACTCTCCTATGAGTTTCCCATATATCGTTTCGAATTCCGCTATGCTTGCCGAAACTCTTTCTTCCTCAGCCCTGACCTCACTTAGCTTGCCCGTAAACATATCCTTTTGAGCGATCTCTTTATCTATTAGCGATCCCTCGTTCTCAAGAGAGCTAACCGCGAGACCCGAGATTTGCGCGTGCTCCCTCGCCCTCTTTGTGAGCGTCTCATACTCGTCGAGTTCGAGGATCTTCGATAATACATCCTTTCTCTCGGTCGGAGTCCTCTTGGTAAACTCGTCGGCCATCCCCTGGAGTATGAAAGATGAGCAGATGAAGGAGTTGTAATCCATCTTCAGTATTTTTTCGATAGTGCTCTGGGCTTTGGCTCCCTGATCGAGCGGCTTGAATGTGTCGGACTCACAGTCGAACATCTGGAGGTCCAGGGAGCTCTGTGAGCCGCTTTTCTTTTTCGAGATAGAACGCAAAATCCTGTATCTGTTTCCCTCAGACTCGAATTCGAGTTCGACATATGCGTCGGTAGCCCCTCTTTTGATTACCTCTTCCTTGTTCTTTACCCTGCATTTGCCCCAGAGCGCCCAGGTCATTGCGTCTACGAGGGCGGATTTCCCATGGCCATTCTTCCCCGAGAGACAGGCTATGGAGAAAGCCCTGAAGTCGAGGGGGGGGTTATTTTCACCGTAACTTAAAAAATTTCTAACTGACAGTGTCAAAGGGATCATAGGCTCATCTCGAGTATTTATACGCTTCATAGATAATATAACATTTGCTCTAAATATCACATATCTTACGCTTTTTGACTTATATAGACTGTTCAGATAACTTAAATTGCGATGGAATTTCAGAATATTCTTTCCCCTATAAATCCTGACCTTGAAGAGGTCGAGTATGAGCTTGAGATCAATATAAAATCTCCCGTTCCGCTCGTTTACGAGATTTCGAAATACCTTCTCGGAAGCGGCGGAAAGCGGCTCCGGCCTTCAGTGCTGCTCCTTTCGAGCGGAGCCTGCGATCTTACGGGAGGAAGGGAAAGGATATTTTCAGCGGCGGCTCTTGAGCTTATACATGCCGCCACGCTTCTCCACGACGATGTGGTCGACGAGGCGAATCTCAGGCGGGGAAAAACCGCATCGAACGTAGTATGGGGAAACAAAGCGACTGTGCTTGTGGGAGATTTCATGCTTGCACGAGCGCTCGGCCTGATACAGTCCTGCGAGAGTCTCGAGTTGATAAAGGCCGTAACGGACGCTGCAGCTAAACTCGCCGAGGGGCAGGTGCTCGAAGTAATGAGCGCAAAGAATATGCTCGAGGTTTCGGAGGAGATATGCTTCGGTATAATCGAGAACAAGACGGCTTCGCTTATAGAGAGCTGCGGCACCGTGGGCGCCATACTCGCCGGTGCCGATGATGAGGTCAAACGGTCTTTGGGGCAGTACGGTTTCAATGTAGGGGTCGCGTTTCAGCTCGTTGACGATGCGCTCGATTATTCCTCGTCCGAGAGGGAATTCGGGAAGGGGGTAGGGCAGGACCTTGTCGAGGGCAAGATGACTCTTCCGCTCTTCTACTCCCTAAAAGAAGCTTCCGATAGGGAGAGGCTGGGGGTAAATGATATTCTCTCAAATGGAGACTGCTTTAAGGAAGACGAGCTCTCTTTCATAAGGGAGCTTGTCGAAAAATATAGCGGTGTCGAGAAAACAAAAACGGTTGCAAGGAATTTCGTACACAAAGCCAGGAGCTCGATATCGTCCCTGCCCGACAATACATTCAAGAACGCCCTCGGCATGCTTGCCGATTATGTAGTGGAAAGGAAGAATTGAGAAGCCGCCGAGGCCGGTCTAAGAGGTCTTGATCTCGAACATCATGACGTAAGCGTCTTCCCCGGTATCAGAGTAGTATTTCCTTCTTGTATGTATCGTTTTAAAACCCAGTTTTTCGTAGAGGCTTATTGCCCTCGTATTGGAAATCCGGACTTCTAATATCGCGTATCTCAAGCCGATATCGGCCGAGTGGGAGATACAGTCCCTGAGAAGCCTTTCCCCTATCCCCATATTTCTGAAATTCGGATGAACCGCAATATTAAGGATATGCACCTCGTCGTATATCGTCCACGTAACTATATACCCGACGACCATTCCGCTGAATCTCATAACCCTGTTGTAGGATTTTTGTGATTTTATCTCTCGTTCGAAGACCCGCCTCGGCCAGGGAGTCGGGAAGCTCACATTCTCTATCGCTACAATGCCGTCCAGGTCTTCAGGGGTTATCCCGTAGATCTCGAGTTTAGGGGCATTTTCCATGATATTAGTTTTTCAGGTTTGGAGAGATATGTCTACAGTATTTTTTGTAATTAGGTTAAGGAGGGGAACTACGGAACGAATTGCGTATGGGTTTCACGGTTAGACTTCGGAGCGTTTGGTGTATCCCCCCGTCCAGGGTTTATTTTCGGCAAAATTTTCGGCGCCCATTGTTTGGTCTCAGGCCTTTTCCATGCTGTTGCGGATAAGTATATCGAGTATCTCCTGAGACGCTTTTGAGATGACGGTACCTGGTCCGAATACTGCCGCAACACCCGCTTTATAGAGGAATTCATAGTCCCGCTTCGGTATGACCCCCCCTGCTACGACAATGATATCGCCCCGTCCCATCTCTCTCAGCTCATTTATCAGTTCAGGGACGAGCGTTTTATGCCCGGCAGCCAGGCTCGATACGCCGATTATATGGACGTCGTTCTCTACCGCCATTCGTGCGGCCTCTTTAGGCGTCTGGAAGAGTGCCCCTATGTCAACATCGAATCCCATATCCGCGAAACTCGTGGCAATGATCTTGGCGCCCCTGTCGTGTCCGTCCTGTCCCATCTTTGCGACCAGTATTCTGGGCCTTCTTCCCTCGAGCTCTGCAAACTCATCCGCAAGCTCCCTCGCCTTCCTGAACTCGTTATCCTTCGACATCTCTCCCGAATATACCCCCGATATAGTCCTGATAACCGCCTTATACCTTCCGAATATTTTCTCGCACGCGTGAGATATCTCCCCGAGCGTCGCGCGCTTGCGGGCAGCGTCCACGGCGGTTTCGAGCAGATTGCCCTCGCCGGATTCGGCGCATTTCGTGATTGCGTCGAGGGCGGCTCTGACGTCGTCGTTGTTCCTCGCCTTCTTAAGCTTTTTCAGGCGCTCGACCTGCGCAGTTCTTACGGCCGTATTGTCGACTTCGAGTATCTCGATATCGGCGTCTTCGTAGGACCTGAATTTATTGACGCCCACTATTATATCCTGTCCGGAATCTATCCTCGCCTGCTTCTTGGCTGCCGCCTCTTCTATCCTCATTTTCGGGAGGCCGGTTTCGATGGCTTTCGCCATCCCGCCTAAAGCTTCCACCTCCTCTATAAGCGTCCAGGCGCGGCGGGCGATCCTGTCGGTCAGGTATTCGACATAATAAGAGCCCGCCCATGGGTCGACAGACCTGCATATATTCGTCTCTTCCTCGAGATAAATCTGTGTGTTCCTCGCTATCCTCGCTGAAAAATCAGTCGGCAACGCTATCGCCTCGTCGAGCGCGTTCGTGTGGAGCGACTGTGTGCCTCCCAGAACGGCGGCCAGGGCCTCAACGCATGTCCTAATCGCGTTATTGAACGGGTCCTGCTCTGTGAGGCTCCAGCCCGAAGTCTGGCAATGGGTCCTCAAGGCCATAGATTTCGGGTTTTTGGGACCGAACTTCTTGATTAATTTAGCCCATATCATTCTCGCCGCCCTCATCTTGGCTATCTCCATAAAATGGTTCATTCCGATTCCCCAGAAGAAAGAGATCCTGGGGGCGAAATCGTCTATATTCATGCCCGCGTTTATGCCCGTCCTTACATATTCAAGTCCGTCGGCGAGTGTGTAGGCTAGCTCTATATCCGAGGAAGCCCCGGCTTCTTCCATGTGGTATCCGCTCACGCTTATCGAATTGAATTTATGCATACGTTCCGCGGTGTATTTAAAGATATCGGCAATGATCCTCATCGAGGGGCCGGGTGGATAGATGTATGTGTTTCTGAC
>JBIOKC010000013.1:0-25303 GCA_044451425.1 Thermodesulfobacteriota bacterium | reverse complement strand
TTCACTTACGATGGGCCGATTTTCAGAGACAGGATTGAATTCGATATAGGAGAGGTCGTACTCAGGGATAACCGTTTTTATTTTTGCGATCTTGAGCCGCAGTAAACTGCGAATTACCGCACGGGTGAGCTTCACTCATTCTCTCTCCATACTCCGCGCTTCATTCCGTGGTTCTTCATGTCTACGGCCTGATATATCACGCTCTCAAATTCTTTCTTCTGCCCATCGTTGCATAGAGCCCTTACCTGTCTGAAGTAATCGAATGTCTCCTCCGCAAGACTCCGTTCTTTAGCGCTTGTTTCGTCAAGAAGTTTTAGTACTTCAGGGTTGTCGTGTTCCAGATAAAGGAGTCCGTAGAGCCACCGTAAGTATATTCCACATCTCGATCTTCATGGCGACCTTTGACTTCATGGCGGATTTGTTGTTTTGGTATAATAGTTACCGTTTACAGCCAAAACTTTCGCTCAATTCTTGTTGTTTTAGAAAATCGGGAAATTCGAGTGTCGGGTGAGACCCTTAGGCCTGGCCGTGACGACTTGGGGAGGCGGCTTATAGACTATTAAAAGCCAGTCGGTATTGATCGGGCGAAACGAATTCTGTAAAAACCGTTCAGACCTCGATTATAATTTTATGGGAATGGCTTTTCAATTTCTTTAAAAACTTGTCGTTCAGCATGGTATCGGGCACATTTCTAAATACAATCGTGGAATTAAACGTCCTTGCGGCTTCCAGGATCGATTCCATGTCGTCCTTGTATTCCCCGGCGTCTATTGAGACGTTAAAGCCTATCTGTATAAGCTCGACAGCTTTCGATCTTTTGCTCATATTGTGCTCCGTTTTCTTTGTAATTTTGTAATAATGATGAATTAGATTTTAAAAAAGGAAAGGCCGGAATTTACAGAGCTGATTATTGGAAGAAGGAAAGCAGCTTATGGAAAGGATCCCCGAACCGGAGCTCATGATCGACCCCGAGCAGGTTATCGCGTACGGCATGGCCGATTTTGAGGAGCCACACTCTAACTTCATAAAGATACTTAAAAGGTTCTGCCCTGATCCGGAATCGATCAGTACAATTCTCGACATGGGGTGCGGCGCGGGGGACATAACGCAGAGACTGGGAAGGGCTTTCCAGAACGCCGGGATAGACGCGATAGACGGCTCTCCGCAGATGCTCGAATTCGTATTGGGAGTGATGGAGGGAAGTGATGAGCTCGGCGGACGAATTCGGTTCATACACACAACAGTTCAGGAGTTCCGGCCGGATAGGAAATACGACCTTATAGCAAGCAACAGTCTCCTTCACCATATACAGGACCCGTCACACTTTTGGAATGCCTTGGTTAGGGTTTCATCTCCGGGGACGCGTGTTTTCGTAATGGACTTGATAAGGCCTGACACGGCGGACGAAGCACGAAGGCTCGTAGAGCTCTATTCACCTAACGAGCTCGAGATACTGAAAAGGGATTTTTATAATTCCCTGCTCGCGGCCTTCGAGCTAGACGAAGTGCGACAGCAGCTGGTAGAGGCCGGTCTCGGATATTTTAATACCGAGCGGGCGAGCGACAGACATATCATAGTTTACGGGATATGCGAGTAAAAACATGGACTTTCGTTATCGTTCGACCATAACGCACTGCCCCGTGAATGTATCCGAAACGACGTTCTCAGGCACCGAATCGGGGTCGAGCGGGTCGGTCCCGTTTTCGAAAAACGAAATAGTGAATTCTCCCTCGATAGCCTCGCATCTATTGTCCATGAATCTTATTTCGGAATTGACTCGCACGATATTTGTCAAATTTCCGTCATTGTCGAATGAGAAATCGTTCAGCACGGCCGAGGCTTTAAGCTTGCCGGTCCTTATACAGGCGCCCTGCCCGTTACTGAAATTTAGAGAGGATTGGGTCGAGCTCGTAACGAGAAGAACGCCCCTGTCTCCGAGACTCCACAGGCTTTTGGTGCCGTTAACTTCGTCGACGAGATAAGTCCCCGCAAAGCATTTCGGATATTTCTCGCCGCCGTCTGCACGGGCATCGTTCACTGTTACCGACAATGCGATTATCAAGCCCTGGAGAACCGTGAAAAAAAACATATGCGATAATTGCTTCCTGCGCGGTTCCTGGTCGTCCATCTTATACTCCCTTGTGATTTCCTGTCCTAGATTTTTTGAATAACTCTACACCCGATTTTATGCATGGGTGGGAGATTTGTCTTATGGAACAAGTCTGTTGAAAAAAGCCCGCTCTCGTCTACTATATCAGCGGGAGCGGGGGCGTACCAAGGACATCCATCAGGAGGCGACAAATTGGAAAAGGTATCGATAAAAGAAGCGGTTGAAGTATCGAATTCCGAGCTCGTCTTTCCGACTCATACGAACCATTACGGCACGATCTTCGGAGGAAGGGTGCTTGAGCTTATGGATATGACGGGCGCCATGGCCGCGATGCGTTTTGCAAACGAGGACACCGTTACCGCGTCTATAGAAGCCGTCGATTTTAAAAAGCCCGTAAAGGTCGGGGATATCATGGAGCTGAAGGCGAAGGTCATATACACGGCGCACACCTCGATGGTCGTGAAGGTTGACGTCTATAAGGTCGGCAAATTTAGCCCGGGTAAGGAGTTTACTTGCAGGGGCTTTCTCGTGTTCGTCGCGGTGGATGCGGACGGCAGACCGATACCCGTACCCTCACTCAAGGTCGTGACCGAAGAGGATAAGAGATACTGGAAGATCGGCGAAAAGGTCAAAAAAAGGTCTAAGGATAGAAAGACGAATTAGCTTGATATCTGTTGTCGGGCTCCAGGCGCGCACGTGATTCATGCCCTTGACTTGCTAGCCGTCTACTCGGACATCTGAGATGCCATGCGCTCGCAGCTGACTTTCCCCTGACTACCGGCTCCCTTCTCGCAGACGTATGTGTATCCCTGGCAGAAAGCGTTCCATGTCTCGCTCCCGTCGGTGTTTGTCTTATGCTCGATTATCTCTATCATCTCAGGCTCACAGGGTAACAGTTTGGCGGACTGCACCTGTATGGGGTCGATTACGTAAGGATTTGCACAAGAAAGTATTGAGAATAAAGCCGCCGAAATTATTATATATCTTTTCATCTTTTCACCGCCATTGGTAGTGATTGAATGCTTTTATCTTTTATAGTTTTGTAAATCTCAGATTATCATTATAAGCTGCTGTATATAAATTTTCAATTTGGATATAAATATTCTGCATATGAAGGCAATTGTGCTCAGGAAAAACGGAGGGCCGCGCGTTCTCGGAGTTGAGGAAGTGAAGGAACCGCTCCCGGGAAAGGGGGAAGTCGTGGTTTCCGTCAGCTTCGCCGGCGTCAACTATGCCGAGATACTCTCGAGGAAGGGGATTTACGGCTGGGCTCCTAAAAAACCTTACATACCGGGCATGGAGTGCTCGGGAGTGATAGAGAAAGTGGGGGAGGGTGTTGACCCGTTGCGTATCGGAGAGACTGTCATGGTCGGTACGAAATATGGCTCGTATGCCGAGAAAATCGTCGTACCTGCTAGAAACGCAGTCCCGGCGATAGATGGGTTTACGATGGAGGAGAGCGCTTCCTTCCTCGTCAACTATATGACGGCCTGGGTTGCACTTTTTAAGATGGCGAAAGCGCGCTCGGGAGAGAAAGTGCTAGTGACTGCTGCTGCGGGCGGCGTGGGCACCGCGGCGATTCAGCTTGCTTCGCGCTCCAGTTGTGAGGTGTACGGAATGGCCGGGAGCCTGGAGAAGGTAGAGCTGATTAAATCCCTGGGAGCCGCCGGGGGGTTTAATTACCGGGAGCGGGAGTGCTTTACAAGACTGATCGAGGCCACGGGCGGTGTGGATGTTGTGATAGAGATGGTCGGAGGAGAAGTCTTCAGGAGGAGTCTGGATTCGCTTAATCCTTTCGGGAGAATGGTAATTACCGGATTTGCGAGCCTGGATCTCAAGAGATGGAGTCCTCTCTCATGGCTTAAAACCTGGAAAGATATACCCAGAGTCGATGCGGGGACAATGGCTCAACGGTCAATTGCGGTGATGTCGTCCCATCTTGGTTACCTGCTCGACCGGGAACCGGATAGGATGACGGATATCTATGAGGAGTTGAGGGGATTCGTGACCGAGCACGGGATCGAGCCCGTGGTGAGCAGGGTGTTTGAATTGGAAGAAGCCGGGAGCGCTCACGAATATGTGGAATCGAGGAAAAGCTTCGGCAAGGTCCTCCTTAAAGTCGATCGGTGATTTTTGGTAATTGCCGACAGAGATAGTGTATTAAATCGTTCCGGAATCTGTTCGAGGAGCCCCCGATAGGGGTAATATCCCGCTAAGCCATTTCTTCTTTGCTCGACACGAGCCTGTCGAGAATTTCTCTCTGAATACCTTCGATCTCTTCCCCCGCTTTTCTTATATCTTCCGTGGGTTTTCCCCTTTCCCTGCATTCTTCGACAAGCTCATTGAGCTTGGCTGATATATGTTTTAATTTAGTCTGCGCTTCTATGTTCGCTTTTATCAACATCTCCTCGTTCTCCCATTCGCGTTTCGAATAGGAGTCGAGCTCTTTTGCCTGAATGAGCAGCTCTCTCAGGCGGTCCCTCCAGCCATTGAGCGTCTGATGTATGACTGACTGGATTTCTGTTTTCTCTCCGGGCTCTCTCCAGAGAACATTCTCAAGAAAACGCAGGTCGTCCTCGGAGACCTCGCTCCTCGCTTCAAGGTATGCCCTGGCTTTAAGGAGAGAAACCGATTGCTTGTATCTCCTGTCGGAGGGAGTGATGCCCTTTTTCCTGAGTTCCTTTCTTACCCGTGATATGAGCTTCAAAATATTGGACGGCATTGTTACTTCTCCCGCTTCGGCTTTACACGTCCTCAGCTCCTCTGCGGTTATTTCACCTTCTTCGGATTTGCCGGACTCGGTGTTGAGCATTTTCAGAAATCTAAAGTCTTCTTTTATATAATCCACCACGTATCTTAGGAGGAATCTGTCGTAAAGCGCTTCGAGCTCATCTTCTTCGGAGGGAAGCTCGTTGCTTGCCCCGAAGAGGGATATCAGAGGTATTTCTAACTTGTCAGTCCCGTTGTAAAATATTCTCTCGTTCATGATCGTAAGCAGTGTATTGAGTATCGACGAGCTGGCTTTAAACACCTCGTCTAGGAATGCTATATGGGCTTCAGGCAGTTTCCCTGTGATGACCCTTCTATATTCATCGTTCTCGAGTCCCCTAAGGCTCACTGCGCCGAATAATTCCTCGGGTGTTGTGAACTTGGTAAGCAGCCACTGAAAATATCTTGCTCCCGTTATTTGACTGCACAGTTCGTTCGCGAGCTGGGACTTGGCCGTCCCGGGGGGACCGATGAGGAGCAAGTGACTACCGGTAAGGAGAGCGCAGAATGCCCCGTCTATTACATCGTCCCTTTCGAGGTACCGCGACTTGAGTTCGTTTCGAGTCTTCCTGAGTTTATCTAGAGCTCTTTCCATGTCATTATCTTTACTATAGTGTTCTGGTTACGCGTTGTTTTTTTAAGAACTGCTTCAATAATTCTCAATGTCGGGGTCCCTTCCCCCAGACTTCCCACGGATCTTACGGAAAATATCTCGCTTTCGCCGCTGTTGAGAGTAACGCCTACCAGGCCTGCACTTATTGTTGTGTTCGGGTTGACTACTTTCGCGATGTCTCTTGCCTTCTTCTGATCTATTACCGGGGTGTCTTTTCTGGCTTCAATGACCTGATCGGCTATTTGGCCTGCCGTATCGTCATCGACCTCATTTACGGATGAGTTTCCCTGACCTTGTATGGCCGATACCGCGGCGGCTTTTATTGCGGCCATTAATACCACCTTAGGGGCCGTGCTGAAATTGATTTTTTTATCCGGAGGATAGACCGTTACGTAATCCTTTATCGTATTGTAGAAATCATTGTCCATGCCGTCGATCATCCTGATTTCCTGAAGTGTATCGAGAGGCCCGTCCTTGATCTGATAGGGGGTCGCGAGATGGGCATAGAAATTGCCGTTCGCTCCCGAGGAGTCCTGATCGTTCTGACCGCCCGCGATAGGCGCGTCTGTCCAGTTTATAAGGCTCGCTATGAATCTTTCGGACTTGGTGCTGTCCACATTAAGGTATCTGAAAAGTTCTCTTAACTCCGCAAGCAGCTGCTGATCCACCATATTTGTAGCTGGGCTTACGAGTGAATTCAGGTTGACTTTGGCCCTTTCGTCCGTGACCGTAACCGAAACGCTGCCGTCTCCGACCGGAAAGAAGGGGACGTTTATAGCCCACAGGCCTTCCGGATTCTGGGCTTGCCCGCCCATGGCCGCAGTAATCTGGGCGAGTTCTTCGAGAGGTCTATCTTTAAGTGTGCTGGCAGCAACATGCACTCCCGATTTAGCGATATACCTGGCTTTTATTTCATCCCGCGTGTTTGACGATATCTCTGTATCAATTTCGGTAAAATAGATCAGATCGGTAACCAGTATCATCAGGACCGATATTACAATTATAACGATGACCAGGACGATCCCTTTTTCAGAATCCCTATTTTCGAGATCGATGGGAGTAATTTCTCTGTTTTTCATGACATCCTTTATAATCTCGGCTTTAACATTCCAAGAGCATAACCGTTTTAATTTACTATAGGTATCGCTACCAATTGGCTATAGTTATAGCTACCATTGTGCTGAATTCGATATTCTCGCCTCTGGGGTTCCGCATTATAAAATCTACGTTGACCGCGAGCGGCAGGGATTGCGTGTCGTTCGAGTTCCATTCTGTCGTATATTCCGGTGTTGCTCCTCCAGCGGGAGCACTCGAAACGTAGGTAAGATTGAAACTCACAATTCGTTCCGATAGCTCGTATTGTGTTCCACCGGTATCAGTTTCGAATGTCGGGTTGTCACTTCTCATGAGCGCGAACAGATCCGAATCCTGTATTGGCTGAAGAAAGTAGCCTATCATCGTCTGATCCGATTCCCTCGCGTTTTGATTCGGGGTACGAGATAACGACGTGAAGAACAGCTTGCTCTGGTTTCCCTCCTTCACCCCGTAGAAATAGGGCGTCGCAATGTTCGTAGTCTGCGAGTTTACCAATCCCCGCGGATAGGCGGTTGTCAGGTCGTTAGTGATCTTGGACATTACGACTCTGGCCTCATGATAGAGGTCCAGTTCCTCCTCGATCCTGTCTTTCGCTTTTGTTATCTGAAAAAACGAAGCATAGAGCACCGTAAGAACTATAGATCCTATGAAAATAGCGAGTAGTACTTCTAGAAGGGTGAAGCCTCTATCCGTGGTTCGAGATCGCTGTAGCAACTGAGAACTCCTTGTTTCCTTCACCCCAGGTTATTGTCAGTATAACGATCCTTATTTCGGTCGAGAGTTGCTGAATGTTGTACGGCTGGACGGATTCATACCAATTGAACTCGGGATAATCTTCGAATGCCCCTTCTTGATTCCCTATCTCCGGATATCCTTCGGTTTCGATCTCGCTGAGCTCTCTCTGAGCGAGGAAAGACGCGATCGACAGGTTTTTGGATTCCGATGCGAGGATCAGGTTCTTGTTCACTGCTCCGAGCAATATTGCCAAAGATGAGCCGATTATAGCAACAGCGATAATGACTTCGAGAAGCGTAAACCCGGCGCTGCGGATTTTGACTCTCGAGTGTAGCTGTGGATTTCGGGGGCAAGTTCGATATGCAATCGACACCGTTTTATTGACTCCTCATAAGCTCAACGTATTCGTTGTATACCTTTGTCCCGCCCGTGTAAGGTTTGGTTTGCAGCGTGTAGAAGTCTTGGTTGTCAGTAGAAAGATGAATTACTGCGGGTTCGACAAAGCCTGTCGGCAAGAACAGTATAAAATCCTCGGAATTGTCGAGAGAGTTTTTTCCCTGACTGCGTTCCGTAACTATATCCTTGAAATGCACGCCGCTAGGCAGCGTCCGTTTTTTTTGGATGAGATCGGTAGACATCACATACTCGTTGCCGTTTAAGACCTCGACCCAGTACTCGCCGCTGTCGATATCGAAGACCAGTCTGTAGATGTTTTTCTTGAACGCCGCTTCGTTGTATAGATACTTGATTGTAGCGCACAGGTTCCTCGAAGAACTCTTAATATTGATATCGGTTTCGCTTTTGATCTTTGGCAGAGCTATGAATACGAAAGTGCTGATGAGAATAATAACTACAAGAAGCTCTATTAGTGTGAAGCCTTTCCTCGAGTTCATTGTATTGCGCGGCTTGTAATATCGTCCTCGGTCCCCTGGACCCCGTCTTCACCATTTGAGATTATCTCATAAGTCCCGTCCCCCGTTTGATCCGGGCCGATGTAAACAAAATCGTTTTTCCAGCCGTCTTTGGGAACCTGGTTTCCCTCCAGGTAGCCTTCCTTGGCGTAACAGCACGGTTGTCTACCGACAGTCGGCTGCTGTATAAGGGCGTTCAGACCCTGCTGTGTTTCGGGGTAGAAACCGTTGTCAAGCTTAAAAAGCTTTAGGGCCGATTCCAGGTTCTTGATCTGGATCTTGGTTTCCTCTTTCTTTGCCTGTCCGAACCTCCCAATAACATTTGTGCCCACAATATATGCAAGTCCCGCGATGATCAGGAGAACCACCATAATTTCAATAAGCGTGAAACCGCCTTGCGCTTTCATACTTCATACCTCCTGTTAGCTTATAGTCGAAGTGAGATTAAATATAGGCAGGAGAACGGCGAATACAATAAACCCCATTACTGCTCCTATTATCAAAATCATAACAGGCTCGAGAAGAGAAGTGAGGGTCGAGACCATGGTTTCGACCTGTTGATCGTATATGTCGGCAACTTTCGTGAGCATCTCTTCCATTTCACCCGTCTGTTCCCCGATTGCGATCATACGTGTGACGAGCGGGGGAAAAACGCCGCTATCCCTGAGAGGTTTTGCCAAACTTGCTCCCTCCCTGACATTGGTCCTCACTTCTTCGAGTGTCTTTCCGTACACCTGGTTACCCAGAACGGCTTCGCCTATTTTAAGCGCGTCCAGAAGCGGTATCCCGCTCGCCAGGAGAGTGCCCAGAGTACGTGTAAACCTCGATATAACGACCATGGAAGTTAGTTTCCCGAATATCGGCAATTTCAGGGATAATCGATCGAAAAACATCTTTCCCTTCTCAGTTTTATTGAATCGGTGTGCGGCGAATACTAGCAAAGGGATTGCGACGAGGAGCAGCAGAAAATTATGACTGATAAAACTACTCACATTTATGAGGATGACCGTCATCACAGGCAGGGCCTTTTGGCTGTCCTGGAAAATCTTAGCAATCCTTGGTATTACATATGTCATGGTGAAGAAGAGCACGCCGCCGCCTATGAAGAACATAAAGATCGGATAGATAAGAGCGCTTTGTACTTTAGAGGTGAGAGCCGCCTGTTTTTCAAGAAAGTCTGCAAGTCTTAGGAGGACGATATCGAGCGTACCGCTCGCTTCGCCGGCTCTTACTATATTTATATAGAGCTCTGAAAATACGTTCTTGTGTTCGCTAAGGGCATTTGCTAGAGAGCTGCCCTCACTCACCCTGTCCTTTACCTGCGTCAGTATTTGGCCGAGTCTCGCGTCTTCCGTTTGTTCGGAAAGTGCCGTTAAAGACGCTTCAAGAGGGAGACCCGCCGAGATCAGAGTGGAAAACTGCCTTGTAGTAATCGCGAGTTCGGATATTTTTACTCTTCTGAAGGGAATAAAGCTTTTCGATGTTCCTTCCCTGACTTCATTAAGGGATGAGAGGAAGACTCCCTGATGCTTCAGCTTATCAGTTGCTCCCCTGGGGGATTCCGCGTCTATGACTCCCTGAATTGTTCTTCCGCTCTCGTCAATGGCTTTATATTTATATACGGGCATAACTTAATATAATAGCTGTTCTTGATGTAAAATGTGGTGAGACCCTTTTCGGCTTGTTAGACTATGCTTTCCTCTTCGGTGGTGACCCTCATTACCTCGTCGACCGAGGTTAGACCTTTTGCCACCTTCTCCGCCCCGTCCATTCTAAGCGTAGTCATACCGTTTTCCATGGACTTTCTCTTAATCTTCGTCGAATCGACTTGGCTGAGTGTTAGGTTCCTTATATCGTCGTTCACAAGGAGCATCTCGAAAATCGCGGTCCTGCCGCTATACCCCATATTGAAACATTTTTCGCACCCCTTTGCCCTGTAAAGGATACCGTCAAGGAGCTGACGCCGGTTAATGCCGATCTTGATAAGCTCGTCATCAAAGGGTTCATAGGGTTCTTTACAGTAGCTGCAAAGAAACCTCAACAAACGCTGTGCGATTACAGCCATAAGCGAAGAAGCTACCAGGAAAGGCTCGATTTCCATGTCTATAAGCCTCGTAATTGCGCTTGCCGAGTCGTTAGTATGAAGCGTAGAAAATACAAGGTGCCCTGTGAGTGATGCGTGGATTGCAATATCCGCGGTCTCTCTGTCCCGGATTTCGCCGACCAGTATTACGTCGGGGTCCTGACGGAGTATTGACCTCAGTCCGTTTGCGAATGTCAGATTTACTTTCGGGTTGACCTGGATCTGGTTGATTCCCTGTATCTGATATTCGACCGGGTCTTCAACAGTGATAATCTTCTTATCGGGTGAGTTTATCCTCTCCAGTCCCGCATAGAGAGACGTAGTTTTACCGCTACCCGTAGGCCCCGTGACGAGAATTATTCCGTGAGGGCGTAGTATAAGCTCTTCGAAGGTATGCAGCTTCTTGCCGGTGAGTCCCAGGTCCTCTAGGCAAAGGATGACCGAGGACCTGTCGAGAATTCTCATTACGAGGCTCTCTCCCCATGTAGTCGGTACGGTCGATATACGCACATCCACGTCCCGTCCCGAAACCTTTACGCGGATTCTCCCGTCCTGGGGCTTTCTTTTCTCTGCGATGTCGAGCTCGGCCATGATTTTTACCCTGGATATAATGGACGCCTGTAGTTTTTTTGGGACCGAGGTTATTTCATGCAGTATTCCGTCCTTTCTGAACCTTACAGATAGCTCCTTCTCGAAACACTCGAGGTGAATATCGCTGGCTTTCTCTTTAACAGCCTGAAATAGAAGCGAATTGACGAACCTGATAATCGGAGCTTCGTCTTCGGCTTCGAGGAGGTCTTTTGGCTCCTGGAGGTCGTATTCGGAGATGCCCTTTGAGTCGTCTTCTATCCCCTCTGTCATCTCCTTCCCGCGCTCGTAGACACGGTTAATGCAGTCGAGGACGACACGGTTTAGGGTGATTACCGTCTCAATCTCGCACCCGTAGAGGGATTTTATTTCATCCAGCGCATATAGGTCGAGTGGGGGTGCAAGTATGATAACGACTTTATCGCCCCTCTTCTGGAAAGGCAGGAGTCTGAATTTTTTCGCGAAGCTGATGGGCAGTATCTTGATGAGCTCGGGATCTATATCCCGTTCCGAGATGGTCAGTGTGTGAGTGCATTCATAGAATTCGGAGAGAATTTCTAGTACTTCCCTCTCCTCGAGAAGCTGTGACTTGATCAGTATTTCTTCGAAGCTTTCTCCGTTCTTTGACAAAAGCTCATCGATTTTAACAAACGCGGCCGGATTCCGTTCGCTTATAATTTCCTGGATGCTCTTCATACCTGGATGCTCTTCATAATAGCAAGTAATCTCATTTAGTATTTTCCTTGTTAAACCCCCTCTCCTGTAAAAGCATATTCCGTTTTTGCTTCTCTTCAAGTATCCGCTGCATGTCGTAATCATTGTGGACGATCCTGGGCGTAATAAGGATCAGGAGATTGATTTTCTGGCTCTGCTTCTGCTTGAACTTAAAGAGGTTCCCGAGGACGGGTATGTTTCCGAGGACGGGAACCCTGTTTGTTAAATTACTCTCCATGTCCTGTACAAGTCCTCCAATAACTATGGTCTGCCCGCTTTTGACTACTACCGACGAGTCCGCCGATCTCGTTGTGGTAGCGATACCGAACTGTGCCGTGTTGAGTCCTTGAACCGGTTGGCTCTTGATGGCCGATACCTCGGTCAGAATATTTAGCTTCATGAAGTCGCCTTCGCTAATCTGTGGAGTTATCGCCAACCTGATACCCACAGGGTCTCGCTCAATTGTAGACACCGTCACTCCGCTAGTTCCTATTGTGCTGCCGGTTGGGAACGGTATGACGTCTGCTACGATAATTTGTGCGGGTTCGTTGTCGGTCGTCATTATGCTAGGCGTCGAGAGAACGTTTACGTCAGTCAGTGAGGTGAGCGCCTGGAAAAAAAAGTTGTAGGAAGGAATCGTAATACCTCCGGGCAGAGTTACCTCACTACCTGCGACACCCAGGTAAAGACCCTGGAGGCTCCCAATGAAGTTTGTAGCAGCAGCACTCGAAGCGCCCGCTGCTGCGATACCGAGAAGGCTTGGAACGCCGGGCAGTTGGGTTCCGCCGAAGGTCAGCGTGCTGCCGTTAATAGTAGCGGCAAAGCCCATGTTCGTACCGAACGCCCTTATCTTGTCTAAAGCTACTTCAAGAATCGCAGCCTCTACGTATACCTGTTTTTTCCTTATGTCGAGTTGCCGAATTACCTGCTTTACAGTATCGAAATCCCGCTTCGTACCTATAAAAACTATCGAGTTTGTAGATGGATCAGCTGTTATTCTGAGCTGATCCGTCTCGGCTACCACGGCAGACCCTCCGGTCGTGCCGCGTTGTATCGCTTGCCCCGTCGTTCCGATGGAAGTCCCGGTTGAAGCTCCGACCGTTGAGCTTGATGATGTGTTCCCGAATGGTGAAGTCGATCCATAGCCTGATGTTCCATGTGCTGTGCTAAGCTGGCCACCTGTACTCGCGCCGCTTCCTCCGAATAAGCCCGCGAGGACCGATACAATCTTCGTGGCGTCGGCATTCACTAACCTGATAACATATATGCCCTCTTCGGGTTCTGAAGTTTCTGTATCCAGTATTTCGATCACCTCTTTAATCTTTTTCATGTCACCCGGATACGCGATTATTATCAGCGAATTTGTCCTTTCGTCCGTTATTACCTTGAATCCGACAGCCGATTTTTCGGTCGTCGATTGGGCCGATATGTTCTCCGTTTCGGATTTGCCCTGAGATCCGGGGATATTGCGTGAGCGCGAAGAAGATGACGATGACGACGGTCTCTGCAACTGCGACTGCTGTGCGGGCGTGCTCGGCGTTGTGGAAGCTGTTCCGCCGAATACGTCAACTAGTTTGGCAGCAACTTCGGCGGCATCCGCATTATGCAGCTTTATAAATTCAATCTCTGTCTCTTTATCGAGGTTCTCTATTATTTTGAGTATTCTGTTAAGGTTATCGACCGTTTCAATAACAATAAGCGTATTAGTGGCCGGGGAAACCACTATGTCGCCCTCGCGTGAAATCAGAGGCTTCAAAGCATTCGCCACTTCGCTCGCCTGCACGGTCTTAAGCTGAACCAGTCTGGTTATATAAGTGTCCGACGACTCTCCCTGCTTGGTCCCCACATCGGTGGGTATGCTTGTTATTTTAATATCTCTCTTGGGGACGATTATATCGGCTCCTTCTTTTTTAACCACCGCGAATCCGTTTAGGTTGAGGATAGTTTGAAAGAGCTTCATCGCATTTTCCTTCTTGAAGCCTCCGGGTGCGACTACGGTAATTTTTTTCCCCTTGACCGATTCGTCGAGTATAAAGTTTTGACCTGTAATCTCGCTGATGGTTTTAATGAGGTCCTGAATATCCATTTCAGACTGAATATTCACTATTTCGCCGTTGGTTATTGTCACCTCAGATTTTTTTTCTTCTTTCGTTCCTGTCTCCGGCGCTTCGGTTTTCTGCTCCTCTGTTTTGGAAGTCGGCTGATTGAACCGCTGCGTACTTCTTTGGCTTTGCGGTGACTGAGTACGTGTACGATTCTGGCGGAGTAGTTGTCTTTGCTGCATCAGTTCCTGTCGTCTTTTTTCAATTTCGGACTGCCTGTCCGAATTTTCTTGAGGTGCGGAATTATCAGTAGAAGAGGAGTTATTGTCGTTCGAGGATTGAGTCATTGTTTGTGAATTATTCGGATCGCCGTATGGTGCGTAATCCTCTTTGCTCACAAGCTCCGGGTTTCCGGCATGTTTCTTTTGGGGGATATCTATATACTGTCCGACCGATAACTCGTCTTTCGTCAGACCGTTATATTCTTGAAGCTCTCCGACGGACATATTAAACCTCTCGCTGATTTGAGATAAAGTATCCCCTTCTTGCGCTTTGTAGCTCGTATCCGCGTTATCAGAGGTTTTCTCGGATGCCTTAGTTTCAAGTTCAGTTGTCTGCGCGGAGTTCTCTTTGATAACTGTTTTTTCATTGTCGGTGTTGAGATAGACGTAGAGAGTCAGAAGAAATCCAAGAATTAAGACATTAATCACCAAACTTCTCATCTTTCAATCCTTGCAGCCCGCGTTTGTGCTTCTAGTTCTAAATTCGAATGAAGCGGCTATAATCTCCCGGACTATATAATTTGAGGATTCTTGTCGGGCACTGCTTCTTTTTTTCGCCATATAAATCTTAAAGCTAATTATACAATAATTGGGTTAACTATTCAAAATTGTTGATTTTCGTAGTTGAACTCGTGCGCAGGCTCGAATATAAGAAATGGTTCTAGGCAAAGAAGCAATGGAGTCACTAATAAGCTGTAGCACACGGGCGTTCCTTTATTTAACAGTGTACTCATATGTATAATCCTTACCAGCTCTTGTGAAATCGATAGTAAAATTGCTCTGGGATTTGAGTTGTTCGAATACACTCAGAGCTGTCTCAACATTATTCAAATCGACGTTGTTTACAGTGTGGAGAGTATCTCCGTTCTTTATTCCGATTTTCCAGAAGATGCTATTAGACCTGATCCCGAAGAATCTTAGGCCGTCGCTTTGCGGTATCACGCGTGCCTGTTGTACGATACTCGTGGGATCGCTGAGGACACTTTCCAGCGTCTCCCTGCTGATTTCATATTCATTCTCCCCGACTTTGGTTATACCCCCTGTATCGGACGACTCCTCCGTACCCTTTGACCGGGAGCCCATATTCGGGGGGTTTTTGGCGGACTTGGATTGTGGTGAGGCGGAAGCTTCTTCCCCCAAATCTCTGCATTTAATTGTTTCGCGGCCAATATCCTGACGCTCGACCACCGCCTTGCAGCTCTTTACCTCGATTAACTTGATATTCTCGGAATCAACTATGCTGACCGTTTCCCCGCTTCGATAATCGCTAATCTTGTTGTTGTCGGGATTTTTTATTATTGCTACGGATGGCGCTTCGGGGTTCATGATAGTTCCTAAAAGCACAAGGTTGAGAGTGGTGTCGGGAAGAGCTTCCTGTCCGGAACCTTTATGACCGGCATCTGACAGGTTGGTAATTCCGAAAATGTTTCTGGTGAGTATGATCCTGTAATAAGATGTAGGGTGCTTGGTAATCGTGTCCTGTTTATCCTTCGTGCCTGATATATTAAATTTTTGTGAAGCGACTGCGCCGGGTGAACTTATCATGCCTTCTATTTTTTGGTTCACGATAAGAGCTGCAAAATAAGCAAGTCCCGTAAGCAAACATAGGTTAATAATCCACAAATATTTTTTTAATATCGTTGCAAGCATTTAAGCAGATTAGTTAAATTCCCCTAAAAAAATAAAGTTTTTTACTTTATCTGTCAAGCAAAACTTTACCAGACGCCAATTTAAATTAAAATTTTTATTAATTGCCTTCTCCCATTGCCGCATTGCCGATTCATTTACAAAACCTCGTTCACGGACTCTTTAAAACATTAACCCGGCAGTAGAATGTTTGAATTAACTACGGTAGTTGGATGAACTCACTGCCTCCTTGTCACCCCTTTCACACTGTACTTTTTCGTTCACTAAAAAGCAACTCCGGAATGCAGGTTATATAAACTATTAGTTAACAGTTGCATTTCTTGTCGTTCCCGTTCCGCAGCATCCTACGAGTTCGGTGAGCAGACTGCTTTGGAATTCCTTGGTTTTCCAGCCGAGTCCGTTATCCAGAATTGAAAACACGAGAACATCGCCACGTTTGGTAAATACATACCCGGATAGCGCTCTGACGTTGTTTAGATATCCAGTTTTGGCAACAACCCTACCCTGGACGTCGGACTGCTTGAATCTTTTCCTGAGAGTTCCGTCCACGCCTGCAATTGGCAGGGAATCTATGAAGTCTGATGCTATGATCTTGTTTGTATAGGCATAGCTCAGAACGTCTGTCAATGTACGGGGTGAAACACGGTTAAGCAGCGAAAGGCCGGAACCGTCTACAACCCTGAATCCGTCCTTTATGCCGATACTGTTGAGAAATTTCGATATCACCTGGGAGCCGTTCTCCCAAGACCCGGGGATGCCGTTAAATTCGGCTCCGAGTGTCTTTATGAGATTCTCACCGATTATATTGACGCTGTTTTTGAGGTATTCGGTAATTATCGAGTAAAGAGGTTCTGAGTAATGGGTGTAGAATAACTTAGCCCAATTGGGTACCACGCCGGCAACTGCAGACCCTGTAACCTTTATGCCAGCCTCCTGGAGAGCGTTTTTAAGTATGTTCCCGGTCAGGAGAGTCGGGTTTTGGACCGGGATTTTGAGGGTTACAGTCGATTTAGGTCTGATCCTACCGCCCACAACGATCGTCTGATCGTTTGTCCAGTTGGTCGTAAGAACACCCTGTTTTGTGCCAGCGACCGCGTTATTCACTATCGCAATATTCGAGCCCTCTGGCTGTATTGATATAGAGGGTTTACGTCCGGAAACGGAGGAAGAAACATTTATCTCGATTGTATTGTAGTTAAACGTAATGGCGCTTATCGGCGGACTATAGAAATCATCCGCCCATGATTCTTTCCATCCCGTTGCGCGCCTTATTCTGCTGAAGTAGGAGTCATCTACGATTATCCCGTCCTTGATTTCGGTTATACCCATTATCTTCAGCTGATAAACGATAAATCCGATGTCGGGACCTCCGAGCATCGGGTCTCCGTAACCCTTTACGTACAGGCCACCGTAGAGGACGCCTTTTGAGACTTCGCCTCCGCTGTAGAATTCGGTTTTGAATCTGTAATCTCTCTTCAGCAGTGAGAGCGCAGCTACGGATGTAATGATTTTTTCATTTGAAGCGGGGATAAAGAGGTTCTGTGCGTTATGTTCGTAAATCGTCTCCCCCGATGTGAGCGATTTCACGATTACGCCCAGCTTGCCGTTGTCCCTCGCTTCCCGAGGGAGAAGGGTCGCGATTTTAGCTGAATATATCGTAGTTTCGGAATCGACTGATAACGCGACCCGAACGGAAACGGTAAATAGGAGGATCGCGAAAAAAGGAACAAAATACCATTTCATAGTTGGAAAAATATTTTAACACCTCAGAGTTCCATTGCAAAGAAATTCTAAAAACTCATCGGAACAAATCCGATTAGTCATGCGTTGAAGACACTCGGATTAAATATTCGGACCAAATACACTACACTGCTGATTATCGTTCTAAAGGGATTAGAGGGACTTTACACATATGCTATCATTTTCTTTGTAAATGTGTATAAAGAAGGCGGCATTCTAACTTCAATGAGGGGCGAACTGGTTTCTAAGAAAGCGTATTTCTTCGATTTCGGCGATACTCTAGCATCGACAGATCCGCCTTATATGTGCAGAATCGCAATGGCGATGAGGAGATCGGGTTTTGAAATTACGGATCGGGAGTTCGAGACCGAGTACGCGAAGGCCGATTACAGACTCTTCCTTAGACATATGGATAAAGGCGGTATCAGCCTCCGGGAACACCGAGAGTGGTTCCTTCCTATGCTATACGAATCTCTATCACCTGCCTCCGATATCGAAAAGTTCCGCGAGAAAGTCAGACGGGAAATGAGTGAAATCGGGTTTACGCGAGCCGCGCTTCCGGGCGCTGCACGCCTCCTCGATTATATTAAGGGAAAGGGATACGTGATAGCGGTAATATCTAATAACGACGGCTATACGGAGGAGAAATGCGAGGAAGTAGGGATAAGGCAGTATCTGGATTTTATATTCGATTCTACTAATTTGGATATGATAAAACCTGACTCCCGCATATTCAGATATGCCGCTGAAAAATTTGATATTGCTCTTGGAGACGCGGTACACATAGGCGATATGTACGGCAGCGATATAATGGGAGCGCTTAACGCCGGACTGGACGTTATATGGTTCAACGGCAGAGGAATAAAGAAGTTCAACGATGCCTCAGTAAAAGAGGTCGGCGAGCTGACCGAAATAATCAGGCTGGTCGATTGAGTCTACGGATAGACCGTAAAATAATACTTCGTGTGAAGACGGATTCTATCTCATATTTAACAATCGGATAAAACGGGCGGGTTAATGAAGGGCGAGATTAGAATAGAAGGAGCCAGGGAGAATAACTTAAAGAACATAACCGTCTCTATACCCTGGCATAAGTATACGGTTATCACGGGCCTGAGCGGTTCGGGCAAATCCTCTCTCGCGCTCGACACGCTCTATGCCGAAGGTCTCAGGAGGTATATCGAATCCCTGTCAACATACGCAAGACAGTTCCTGGAGCGAGTCGACCGTCCGGATATGGACGATATATCGGGGCTTCCTCCTGCCGTTGCCATTGAGAGCAGAAATACTGTCAGGAATTCACGCTCGACCGTGGGGACGGCTACGGAGGTCTACGATTATCTGAGGCTTCTCTTCGCAAAAGTGGGAAAGACTTTCTGTCCCGAATGCGGTAGAGAAGTCAGGCGCAGGTCACCCGGGGATATTGCCGAGGAATTGCTAAAAGAACGTGCGGGAGAGCGCGCAGTAGTGACGTTCCCACCGGGCAATCTGAATCTCACGCCGGCTGAGCTTCAGTCGAACGGATTCACAAGGATAATCGAAGGGGATGAAATATTAGACGTCGAGGATCTGACAAAGATACCAAAAGGCGCTGAAATTGTTCTCGACAGACTGGTTATAGATAAGAAGTCCCGCTCCAGACTCGTCGATTCGCTCGAGCTTGCGCTCGAAGAGAGCAGGTACGTAAAAGTCCGGATACCGGGCGGAGAGGTGCTGCGGTATTCGGCCGATCTTGAGTGTCCCTCCTGTCATAAGGGGTTCGACGAGCCGACTCCGCTCCTTTTTTCATTCAACAGCCCACAGGGGGCGTGTCCCGAGTGCAGAGGGTTCGGCAATATACTTGGCCTCGACCCCGACCTCGTCGTTCCGAATCCGGGAAAAAGCCTGTCCCAGGGGGCGATAGAGCCGCTCACCAAGCCTTCCCTCAAACCACAGATGAGAAAGCTCATACATTTCGCCGAAGAGAGGGGCATCTATACGGATAAACCTTACGGATCGCTTACGGAGAAGGAGAAGGATCTGGTGTTCGAAGGAGACGGAAGGTTTCCTGGCGTAAGGGGTTTTTTCAGACACCTCGAAGAAAAGAACTACAAGATGCATGTGAGGGTATTCCTCAGCAAGTACAGATCGGCATACATCTGTAACGCATGCATGGGATCCAGGCTCGTAAAAGAGGCGCTCTGGGTGAGGATAGGGGGCATGAATATATTCGAGTTGTCCCTCCTCCCGATTGACAAGCTAAGTGAATTCTTCGACAAGCTCACGTTGAGCGAATACGAAACAACAATTGCTCACGAAATCTTAAAGCAGATCAATTCCAGAATAGATTTCCTCATAAAAGTCGGTCTCGAATACCTTACGCTTTCACGGCTTTCGAGAACGCTCTCCGGAGGAGAGGCGCAGAGGGTCAACCTTGCGTGCCAGCTGGGAGCAACGCTGACCGATACGCTTTATATAATGGATGAGCCTTCGATAGGGCTCCATCCCAGAGACGTCGACCGCCTTATTTCTCTAATTAAAGAGCTTCGGGACAGGGACAATACGGTAGTTGTGGTAGAGCACGATTTTGAAATGATAAAGTCCGCCGACCACATATTGGAGTTGGGACCCCTCGCGGGTGAAAGGGGAGGAGATATAGTTTTTCAGGGAGAGGTGAATAAGCTCCTCAGCAACTCCGCCGAGTCTCTGACGAAAAGGTACATTACGGGGAAAGCCGGAATCGAGACTCCCGGGAAAAGGCGGAAGGGCAGCGGAAAGGCTTTAACCGTCGTCGGAGCGGTGGAGAACAACCTTAAGAATTTGACGGTTTCGTTTCCGCTCCGGACTTTCATCTGCGTGACTGGTGTATCCGGCTCGGGGAAAAGCTCCCTTGTCAACGACGTAATTTATTCCGCCCTCGCCCGCAAGTTCAGGGAAGAGGTCGAACGGGTCGGCAAATACGACGAGATCAAAGGGACCGAACATCTGTCCGATGTGACAATGCTCGATCAGAACCCGATAGGTAAAAGCTCGAGGTCAAATCCTGTCACTTATATCAAGGCGTATGACGAGATAAGGAAAACGATAGCTGGAACATGGCAGGCGAGATCGAAAGGGCTGACTGCGTCCCATTTTTCATTCAACGTACCCGGAGGGAGGTGCGAGACATGCGAGGGGGAAGGGGTGCAGCAGATAGAAATGCATTTTCTGGCCGATGTGTTCGTGACATGTGAGGAGTGCGGGGGTAAAAGGTTTAATAAGGATGTGCTGTCTGTACAGTTCGGAAACAAGAATATCGACGAGATTCTGGCTCTTACTGCGAATGAAGCGATAAATTTCTTTTACGAGGTTCCGGCGATTGGGAGGAAGCTCAGGATTCTTCAGGATGTCGGCCTCGGATACATAAGACTGGGTCAGGCGGCGTCGACGCTTTCGGGAGGGGAGGCTCAGAGGATAAAGATAGCGAGAGAGCTAGGGAGTAAAGGCGGCAGGGACATACTTTACATACTGGATGAGCCCACAGTCGGGCTCCACGCCGAGGACGTAAAGAAGCTGCTCGAAGTGATAAACAAGCTGGTCCTTGCGGGTAATACGGTTCTCGTGGTGGAACACAACATGGACGTCATAAAATCCGCCGATCATGTGCTTGACCTCGGGCCCGAGGGCGGAGAGGAGGGGGGATACGTTATCGCCCAGGGGACGCCGGAGGAGATTTCAAAGGTGGAGAGGTCACACACCGGCAGGTGTCTGGCACAATTATTTTCACCCTAAATCTTTTTAGTCTTTGTACCGAGTTTTTAAACTCTTTGCTTATTTTAGGTTTGAACACGAAAGTCGGATAAAATATCCCACACAGATACTTATTTCGTAGTGAACAAAGCGGAAATTCCTTTGTAACGGACTTGAAAACCAGAAAATGATTTTTATATAAGATTAAGGAATTAATAAGGGCATCCTATATGGCACAGAGAAAAAGAGACTATTACGAAGTACTGGGCGTCGAGAGGACGGCAAGCCAGCAGGAAATAAAAAAGTGTTACCGCCATCTGGCAATGGAATTTCATCCCGACCGTAACAGGGAATCAGGCGCCGAAGAGAAATTCAAGGAGCTCTCGGAGGCGTATAGTGTGCTCTCGGATCCCGAAAAACGGGCGCGTTACGACAGGGGGGGCTTCTCCGCCCTCGATGGTATGTCGGCAGAGGACATTTTCAGCGGGATAAACTTCGGGGACATATTTGGGGGTGGCGGTTTAGGCGGAAGTATTTTTGACGAGATATTCGGATTCGGAAGAAGGAGGGGCCCGTCCAGGGGAAGGGACGTGGAAGTAGAAATCACTGTGCCCTTGAAAAGAATACTTACGGGAGGGGAAGAGACGGTCGAGTATAACCGTAGAGTCATATGCGGTGAGTGCGGCGGGTCGGGAGCCAAAGCGGGGACCGAACCCGGGAACTGCGGTGAGTGCGGCGGGTCGGGGCAGAGGGTCTACACGAGCCGCCAGCAGGGCATGACGTTTCAGCAGGTGGCGATTTGTCCGTCCTGTAAGGGACGCGGTACGGTAATCAAAGAGTTCTGCCCCGGCTGCGGGGGAAAGGGGAGTATCGAGCAGAAGAGCGAAATCAAAATTAAGATTCCGGAGGGTATTGAGGACGGTACCGCACTGAGGGTAACAGGGCACGGAAGTCTCAGCCCCGAGCCCGGAGGAGTGCCGGGTGACCTCATTGTCGTTGTCAATACGGAGGAAGACCCGCGATTCGAGCGAAGGGGTGAACACCTCCAAAGAGTGGAAAAAATACAAGTCTCGGATGCGGTCCTCGGGATCAAGCTCAATGTCCCCACTCTTACGGGACAGGTCGGGGTGAAGGTGCCGCCCGGCACACAGCCGGGGACGGTTCTGCGCATACCGAACGAGGGGCTGCCCAGCTTCAGGAGCGGGAGACGCGGGGATATTTATATAAGAATCCAGGTCGAAATACCGAAACAGCTATCATCGGAGGAGAAGGAACTCTACGGAAAGCTGAAAGATATAAGGATATAGGTAGAGCGAAAGCAGGCTGACGGCCTGTATCTTAACCCGAATCGGCATTTTATTACGGAATCTCTTTAATCGCCCGTGTATTCTCGGAGGCCTGGCTTTTATTTCATCCGAATCATACTCTCCATGCTACGCCATTTTAAAAACCACCCGCGGTGACGGGAAACTGGAACGAAAGCGTGCGGAATATTGGGGTGCCCTCTATACCGTAACTTATATCGAGCGTAACCTGGTTTACTTCATCCGGTATCTGTTTGAAAAAAAATGTATTCTCTGACGGACGCTTTCGGAGCTATGCTTCCCGGCACAAGCGATTCGGTTTTTACGTCCTTCGTACTCGGAGATTTGGCGTAGTGATATGTGGGCGGCGGGTAGTACCAGTAGGGGTTGTACACATAAAAACCGTAAGGTCTCCAGTACGAGCCATAATTGGGCCAACAGGGTCTGCCGTAATAGTATCCACCCCCTATTCATATCGATACATTGGGATACGCGGGATAGGCATATACGGTGGTGCCCGTGGATTTAACTATGTCGGCTACCGCCTGAGGGTTAAGAGGACTGTGCTGAGTTCTGAATTCATCGAATAGCACGATGTCGCCGTAATCGAACCCTATGGGCTTGAACGAATAGTTCTCTATCTGAATATAACAGGGCAGCATTACATAATTTTAGAGGTTTGCGGGCGACCCTCTACAGTATGACGGGATTACCGTTACCTTCACGCCGTCCTGGCTCGTCTGGACGCTCGGCGTCGGTTTAAACGGGGGCGGCGGAGGCGGGGTGTAATAACCTGAGGGATAACAAGTAGCCAGGATCAGAATCGGCAGGATGGATCCCAGAAGAGTTATGGTATCGAGACTGTGCAGGAATTTCATATTTACGCCGGTTCTGGAGCTTTTAACGCCTCGGTATATGTAAAAGTATATTTGATTGAACGGTGCTTTTCCACGCATATCGCTTTATGTTCGGAGAGATTTGGATTACACAACCTTATTTGCTACAATAACCTTGAAATTTCGAAAGGAGACAGTGGAAATGGGTAAATATCCTCCGGGGCTCGACGTCGCAGTCGATTATAAATTCATGGATGCCGTTTTCGAGAGGAGGTCGAGGAGGTTCGGCCTCGGAATGGAAATCGAGAGGGGCCCTCTCGCTTATAAATCCAAACACGCCCCGGTTCCGCTTTCGGAACTCGAAGAGGCGATAATAGTCTGGAACGGTCTGGGCGTAAAAAACATAAACCTCTCGGATTTCCCGCCGCACGTTGGACTCGACCTCGAGATGCAATTCACGAGCAGGACTATCCCCGCGCTCGGCGACGTTCACAGGACCGAGCTTTTCTACACCAACGACGAAGGTACATACATGGTAAAGCTCCACGACAAGAGGCCCGATGACTTCAGGGGCCTCGAAGCCTTGGGCCATGAGGCCAGAATTGACCGCATCCTCGAACTCTTCAGGGAATCGAGAATCAAGATCCAAGACAAACGGGCTGACCTGCCCTCCAAGCCTCCGGGAATCGCCGCTCATAACCTCTGGAACGTCAATAAGCCCGGTACGACCGTGTTTATGCCCGTGACTGACCTCTCGGCCTGTATAATAAACCTTTATTTCTTCTATATGCGTCCCGATCACAGGTTTAATTTCGTTGACGAGCTTCACGGCATGAGGGCACCGGGAACCGCCGGGTGGCAGAAAAAGGGCTTCCTCGACCTGGGTAAGAGGATGCCGCTCATTGAGGCTGAGCTCAGGTTTGCGAACGGCTACATAGCTGAGCAGGCATTCATGGGCCAGAACATGGTATTGACGCTCCAGACGCTCGGGCTCGGCGGGTGGCTATTCAGCGGGTTCGCGAGCATGTTCATGCTGGGCGGTACGCCGTTTAACAGGGGACTCGGATTCAGATTCATAACCCCTCAGATCAAGGGTGAGACGGGTAACCCAAACCCAGTTGCAGTCGGAAAGGACGGGCTTTTCCAGGCGTTCTGCCCTCCTTATTACAAGGACATGGGAGAGGCTGTCGAGGCGTTAAACGATATGAAATGGACTAACTGGGAGTCCCACACGATGCCCTTCAAGGACCCCGAGGGAGTGCTTCAGGAAGTCGAGAGGCCGAGTAAGGAGGAGATACAGGTTGTCAAGGACATATGCAGCTACGTATACGATACCTACGGCAGGTTCCCGGCGTTTTCCGACCCGATGTTCCTGAGATTTATGGTTCAGGCGCACCACCTCGACCTGGATTTCTACGACAAGTACTACCCGCCCGGCGCTTATACGGAGAACCACAAGAACCATTTCAAGCTGTGGCACCCGGAAATACCCGACCCGTTCGAGAAATAGCTCCGGCTGCATTTTAACTATGCGGATTTGTGGGCGGGATATTTGCTGGTCATGATGAGTCTCGGGATCTCATAAATGGAAAAGATTTATGTAAGCGCTCAGTACCCCGGAGAGTCGATCGAGCGGCTCAGGAAGAATTACTACGTTGAGGAATTCCTGGGGGAGCGTCTGCCTGCGAGGTCGGAGCTTCTCAAAGGCGCCGCCGGCTCGATAGCCGTTATTTCTACAGTCTCCGATAAAATCGACAAGGAGTTCATTGACCTTCTTCGGGGCCTCAAGATAGTATCCAACTGTGGTGTGGGGTATGAGAACATTGATCTCCTCTACGCGACTGAAAACGGTATCATGGTCACGAATACGCCCGATGTGCTTACGGAAACTACTGCGGACCTCGCGTGGGCATTGATGATATCCGTAGCACGGAGGATAATCGAAGGGGACGATTATGTGAGGAGCGGAAAGTTTAAATGCTGGCACCCGTCACTATTACTCGGTCAGAATGTCTACGGCAAGACCCTGGGTATCTATGGGATGGGACGTATCGGTAAAGCCTCGGCGAGAAGGGCGAGAGGGTTCGGAATGAGGGTTATTTACCATAATCGGAGTAGGAACGAAGA
>JBIOKC010000012.1:0-28208 GCA_044451425.1 Thermodesulfobacteriota bacterium | reverse complement strand
CTATATATGTGCCACCATTCGTGATATACGGTATATCGAGTTGCTGTCCTGTCTGAATGGTCGATCCCTGTATCCTGTTTGCGCGCATGATAGTCGTGACACCGACATTGTATTTGGCTGCGATTCCGCCGAGCGTGTCCCCCGGCTGCACCGTGTATTTTGCGATTTTAGTGGCGTTACCGGCCTCGACTTGTGTGTCGTAGTATCGGCCCGAAGCGCCCGGAATAGTGAGCACTTGTCCCGACTTGATCATGTGGCTGCTCATGCCGTTAGCGTTCTTGATTGAGGCTATGCTAACCCTGTGCCGGGCTGCGATAGCGCCCAGTGTATCACCGCGCCTGACCGTGTATTTTATCGTCGTTGTGATGTCGTCTGTTGAAGCGTAAGAGCCATGGGATCCGGATAGGCCGGGTATAGTGAGCACTTGTCCCGTTTTTACCGTAGAGCTTTTCATGCCGTTCGCTCTTTTTATGCTGGCAACGCTGACCCCGTACCGCGCTGCTATATTCCTGAGAGTCTCTCCGCGCTTCACTCTATGAGTTCCTCCGGTGCTTCTCTGAGCGATCATAGGATTCACATCTTTGAGAGCGTAAAGCTCTTTGCTCTTCTGTGCCGTTATAGTGGCGTAGCCCCGCGGTACATTAATTTGATAAGGGCCTCCGGGCGGGGTTGCGTTAAGAAGGATTCCGGGATTTAACTCGGCAAGCGTAGATTGACTGACGCCGATTGTACTGGCTATGTCGGACAAGCTCTTTTGGGGCGGGACCATGACTGTCTCGTAAAATTCCGGTTCATAATAGTCGATCCCGACAAACCCGTATTTCTCGGGGTTCTTTGCTATGATCAACGCGGCCATCAGCTTGGGAACATAATTTTTAGTCTCATCGGGAAGGGTGAACTCGGAAATCTGCCAGAAATCGTTTATCTGATATTTGTCTATAGCAGCCTGGATCCTATCCTCCCCGCAGTTATATCCAGCCGCCGCAAGTTCCCAGGACTGGAACATCGCGTACAGGTCGCTCAGGTAGTTGGCTGCGGCGATTGTTGACCTTCTCGGGTCCATCCTTTCATCTACCCAGGAGTCGACCCTGAGTCCGTAACGTAATGCCGTAGGCTTTATAATTTGCCACGGACCGACAGCTGCGCTCTTTGACTCCGCTTTAACGTTGAATCCGCTTTCTATCATGGAGAGATATACGAGGTCCGTGGGCAATCCTCTCTGTGTAAGGATGTCTTTCATCAAGGGTATATATTTTCCCGAGCGTTCAAGCCATATGCTGAAGGAATTCCGCCCATCGTTCTGAAAGTAAACCATGTAATGGATTACTTTGTCGTTCAGGACAACAGGTATCTCCTTTTCGGTATCAGGGGCTACGTCCGGGAATTGATCGAAAATGTTCTCTATATAATAATAGGTCTTCCACCCCTGCACCTGCGGGTTCAGCATAAAGAAGCTCGATTTCACGTCTTCAGCGGTTTCCTTTCCGTGATCCTCGTCTACTATTTTTATCTCGGAATTCATCTCGTTATCCTGAAGGTGGATTCCGGAAATGAAAGGGCCCGAGGTTTTTGCGGTATACGACTTGACTCCGCAACCGACCAGCAGAAGGGTCATTACACCTGCGAGGGGTAGCAAATACCTGTAAAACATTAGCTTTTTTTTATCATAATTTAAATCGAATGTCAATATTTCGAGATGCAATATTAAGTGTTCTTCTTAAAAAGATGGAATTTAGCGCCATAAAATACAGGGGTTTCTAATTATTCGGTAATTTATCTGCATGGCTTCCCTGACCGGTCTGAAATTTGCTCGCAATGCATTTTTGCCGGCAATGCGATCACCGGACCACATCAGAAAAATACTTTTTAAAATCTCCGGGCTTCATGCCTGCGGTCTTGGATAGAACTCTTAGTTTCTTTTCTTCGGTGAGGTCTTCTTCGTTGAGCTTAATCATATACTTCTGCGCAACTTCGTATGATTCGGTGTCGATATCGACATATCGTATCTTGGCCTGTTTTGTAACCGGGTCGATAACCTCATCGAAAAAAACCGGTACCATTTTGCCGGTTTGCATTGTAATTAATGCTCCTGAACCGCCGCTCAGTAGGTATTTCACTGCACTGTATCCGAGATCGCGGGTATATTTCGCGTCAAAAGGAATGGGCGGCGCCGACCTCAGCTCATAACCGATTGTCTTATCCGTGATTCTTGCGTTGATTCCCTTTTCCTCGAGTGACTTTATTGTTTCATGCTTGAGGATCTCTCCGAGATCGACCTCCGAGAGCCTTATTCGCCCGAGCTCGTCCCTGCTCAGATCCTTGAGGTTTTTGATCTCCCCTTCGTTCAGCTTTTCAATAAGTCCTTCTGCGAGTATGGCTACCCCATCCTCTCTGCCCGCTGCCAGGCGTTTTATTATCGAGCCTTCGAGTATCGTCGTAAGTCTCCTGAGTGAAATTCTGCCTTCGCCGAACTGCTCGGGTATCAAGGTTACTGTCGCTCCCGAAGCTTTACCTATTCCCAGTGCTAGGTGTCCCGTTTTTCTGCCCATTGTTACGACGAAATACCAGCGCCTTGTGGTTCTTGCGTCTTCCATCAGGTAATGTACGAGCATCGTTCCAATGTGCCGGGCTGTCTCAAAACCGAAAGTGGATATGTATCCGGGAAGGGGAATGTTATTATCTATGGTCTTCGGAACGTGAGCCACGCTTATCCTGCCTTTTCCCTCCTTCTCGACCTCGCTCGCCTGAAAAAGCGTTCCGTCTCCTCCTATAGTTATCAGGTATCTCACGCCGAGCTCCGTGAGGCTGCGTATAGTATTTTTCATCTTTTCCTTGCTCGATGAGGGGTTTAATCTCGATATCCCGATTATGGAGCCGCCCGTGTTGTGGATACGCGATGTCTTCTGTATAGTAAGTTTTTCAATATGTTCGATATCGCCTTCGGCTAACCACTTAAAGCCGTCCCTGATCCCTATTACTTCAATGCCCCTGTTTATAGCCTCGATAGTAGAGGCGCTTATAACTCCGTTTATACCCGGCGCCGGTCCGCCCCCTACGAGGATAGCAAGTTTATTTCTTCTGTGCCGTTTGGTTTCGGACATGGGTTTCCCCTTTTCCATACGCCATAGCCGCAAGCATATATATTACAAAAAGTTCTCAGGAAATATAGGACAACATCTAAAATTAACGAAAATACCGTTCCCCTGACCTCCCTGCTATATATCAGCCTCTGTCGAAGAAGCGTGCAAGCATAAGCCCCGCAACGAACCCGCCTATGTGCGCCCAGAAGGCGACTCCTCCCGTTTCCCTGTGCAAGTTGAGTGTGCTCAGACCGCTAAGGAATTGTATTAGAAACCAGTATATTATGAACAGAGAGGCGGGGATATTGACTAATTGTATCAAGAAGAATATGGGAACGAGTGTAAGGATTTTGGACCTGGGATAAAAGGTGATATACGCGCCCAGCACCCCAGAGATAGCTCCGCTCGCCCCGATCATGGGTATGACCGATTGTGTATACGTTATGAATTGAAAAGACGCGGCCGCAAGTCCGCATACGATATAAAAAATGATGTATTTGAAATGACCCATTCTGCCTTCTACGTTGTCGCCGAAGATATACAGGAACAGCATGTTTCCTATCAGGTGCAGCCAACCCCCGTGAAGGAACATCGAAGTGACAAAAGGATAAAGCCTTTCTGTGATGGTGATATTGGAAGAGGCCGAAAATACCTTTGCCGGTATGAATCCGTACCGGAAAATGAATGTGATCATATTCTCCCCGAGGGTAAATTCATAGAGGAATACTGCGGCGTTCAGTATTATTAGGGCTGTATTCACATAGGGAAATCCGGGGCTTTTCGTTGTATCTCGGAGGGGGATCATTCATTTAGATTATACATGGGTATGTACCCCTCTACATTTACAAAATTATGTTACTTACATAAAATGCTGAGCGTGTTATTATTAAGCGGGTCGGAACGCTATGTTTCAGAAACTCAGAACGGATCTGGTTAGGAAGCTCACAGGAGTCAAGCTGATTTTGATCAATGCGGAAGGTTTCGTATCCAATGACACTAATAATCACGGAGCGAACGGCCTGAACGGCTTCCATATCAGGGAATTAAAAAATAATGACGTGGAATTAATTGCGTTTTCGAGGTCGAAGTCCGAGATAATCTCATCCGTAGCGGAGAATCTGGGGATAGAGCTTCATCAGGGGGTATCCGAAAAATCTCAATTCTATTACGGCATAAAGAAGGATTATACAGTCTCTGACGAGGAAGTCGCCTTCATTTGCGGGGACTGCGAGGACCTTCCCATTATGAGGAGGGTGAACTTTACCGCTGTGACTCCGGAATCTCCGCTCGAAGTGAAAGCCGAATCGTATTTCGTAACACATTCCGCCGGAGGAGACGCGGTTAGTGAGGTTGCCGAGTTAATCTTAAAAGCTAAAAAATACCCCGGAGGATGGTCCGAATAGCATCTCTGATTGCCTCAATATTCAGTAATAAACAATATGATACAATAAGGTTTTATGGGGATTAAGGAGCTCACGGAATCCATAAAATCCAGGGCTCTCGAGATAGGCTTCGATCTGATAGGAGTCTCTCCCGTAGGGCGTTTCCCTGAGGCCGAGCGCTATAAGGAATGGCTGTCCAGGGGATATGCGGGCGATATGCGATACCTGGAAAGGAACTCGGACAGGAGGGAGGACCCGGGGCAAACCCTTCCCGGAGCAAAATCGGTCGTTTCTTGCGGTCTCAATTATAATACCGCTTTCCCATACTCGACTGAGGAGGCTGATATAAAGAAAGGCTGGATAGCACGCTATGCATGGGGGGATGACTATCACACTATTATGGACGAGAAGCTTCTTGCTCTCGAGCATTTTATCCTCGAGGTGTCTTTCCCCGAAGGTTTATGCGTCCGCTATTCCGATACCGGGCCCGTTCTCGAAAGAGCATACGGGAAATACGGCGGCGTGGGATGGATCGGGAAGAACACCTGTCTCATAAATCAGCAGATCGGGTCCTGGATATTTCTCGGCGAAATTATCACTAACATCGAGCTCGAATACGACAGCCCCGCTCCCGACAGATGCGGCACATGCACGAGATGTATTGATGCCTGCCCTACCGGGGCTTTTGTAGAGCCCTATGTGCTCGATTCGAGACTCTGCATCTCCTACCTCACTATTGAATTGAAAGATAAAATACCATACGATCTGAGGGACAAGATTAATAACAATATTTTCGGCTGCGATGTATGTCAGGACGTTTGTCCTTGGAACAGAAAAGCGGAAGTGACAAACGAGTCTTCCCTCCAGCCGAGAGACGGTATTTACAACCCCCCGCTTCACTCTTTCTCCGGGCTGAGTGCGGACGAGTTCAGGATAAGGTTCAAAGGCAGTCCTGTAAAACGGACGAAAAGAAAAGGGCTTCTGAGAAACGTTCTAACCGCGATGGGGAATTCCGGGGATAAGGACTTACTCCCGATAATCGAAGGATACCTGGCTGACGACGAGCCGCTCGTAAGGGCTCATGCGGTCTGGGCTCTCTGGATGTTAAAAGGGAAGGATTCCGCTGATGCCCTGTTTAACCATAGAAAAAGCGAGAAAGACCCGATAGTTCTTGAGGAAATCGATCTGGTGTTAAATAGGGGTCATTCCGCTTTTAATAAGCGGATGGCTTAGGAGTTTATAAATGGTTAAACTAGGATACTTCCTGCGATCGGGATCATGATACTGTGGCTGGAAATTTTATGGAACGAAATCAGTTAGATGAAATATTAAAAGTAAACTCCGGGTTCTATGAATGCATATGCGATGGGGACATGGAGAAGATGCAGAGGGTTTGGTTGAATGAGCCGAAATCAAAGTGCGTCCACCCGGGTTGGCTGATGCTCTATGGATGGGAAGCCATAAACGAGAGCTGGAAGAATATTTTCGTGGCTAGCGGACCTGCGCATATCGAGATATCCGATGTCAGAGGTTTTGTTTCAGGAGAGATGGCTTGGGTTATATGCATAGAGAAAATAAGTCAGAGAGTAGGGGATCAAATTCGGCTCGGGTACGCACAGTCTACGAACGTGTTCGAGTATTCTGAATCATCCTGGAAGCTTGTAATTCATCATGCCTCTCCAATACCCGTACCCGGAGGGGAGACAGCCTCGCATCACAATCTTCAGTGACCCTTCCGATTTGTTAGTAATTAAAGTTGTAAAATATGTCTACGCCGGGGTTTTCTCCTCCGAAATCCCCGTTTATGGTAATATTTTTGAAAATCGTGTATTCGATCAAAACCTTGTTTTCCGTGATAATAGTCGAGTCGATTAATGACTCCGTGCTTTCTCGCTCGTAAGCTATATAAAGCTCCGGAGTGAGATACTTGCCCATCTGTACCTGTGGGCCGGAGGAACCTCCGCTCTCAACGCTTACAACGTCGAGAGCAAACTTGCTCCCGAGAAGCTTTTGAAGCTGCGCGGACGCTATACCCCCCGCAATGCCCGTAGCCGCTCCCTGGATCGAGGCTCTGTTGCTGGAGCCGATCTGGTCCGAAGGAGCCCCGAAAACTATATAAGAAACTATGTCCGTTTCGGTCATCGGAGGATCGCTCGTAAGTTTTAACACGGGTTTATCAACAGTCCCGCCGATTTTAACATAAATCTGTGCGCTCGAAACGCGGTACAGCGCCGTTATATCGAGGAAAGGATTAATGGTTTCTCCGCCCGAAAAGCTGACCTGCCCCTGGTCAATTCTGAAGAGCTTTCCCAGGGTTTCATAGGTGCCTCTCACGGTATTTATGTTTCCTGCTATCCTGACTGATTGCCCGAAGGCCTTGTTGACGTCGAGGTCGCCGCTCAGCTCGATATTTGCTCCGCGCCCCTTCACCCAGTTATTTTTACTCATCTCGATCTGTAGCTTTAAGGCGATGTTCTGCTTAAAATAGTCGGTCTGCCCATCGTTTCCGACCACAAATTCTTCCTTATTCTCGTCGGCGAATTTAATATCTTCGATTTCCTTCTCCTGTTTCTCAGGCATTGTGATCCTGGCCTTTGCAACCATTAGCTTCCCTTCTACATTTACCCTCTCCTCCTCGCCCTTTAGATTTAACTTCCCTGAAATATTTGCCGATATCTGCTTCGGCTTAACCAAGAAGTCCTGCATGTCCGCGCTCAGGTCATAGGACATGTTAGGTATGTCGATCTGCCCCTCGAATGTCCCTTTCCCGTTGCCCGAGACTATCTCCGTCTGTTTTAGATACCCCTTCTGCCCCTGTAGTTGTATCAAAGCATTCGTGATTTTGAACTCGTTTCTTAAAGATTTTATTTTAAAATCCGCGTCCTTCAGGACCAATTGTCCGTTGACCGAAGGATTATCGATAGTTCCAGCAGCTTTCAGATCGACCACGATGAACCCGTCCGATTTCTCGATCTCGCTGCTAATGCCGGTCAGTGGGCTCAGGTCCACCCCCTTGGAGCTTACGTCCAGATTGAACCTAGCCTTTTTTAGGTTCTCTCCAAGTTCGGTAAGGTTCAGGTCTAGGTCGGCGTTCCCTGAAGCCTGCAATATTGTGGCCGAGTTGTCGGTGATTAAGAACTTCAGGGTTAGATTCTTGTCGATGTAGTTGAGATCGAGGGATACGTTATCGTTTTTGAAATCCTTATACACGATCTTTCCTGCGTTTAACTTTGCGTTAAATTGAGGCGCCGTCATGGTTCCGTTGACGCTGATATTCGCTGACAGAGCGCCTTCCACCTCAGTCTTGGGCGATATCGCTTTAACTATGTCGTTTAGGTCGAGATTGTTCAGCTCAAGCTCCCCCTTGACACTCCCGTTGTAAAAAATCTTTGCGTCGGCAAGGGCCGAAGAGTCCTTATAATAAAGGTTAAAGGAATCCACTATTAGCCCGTTAGGCGCGATGGTGAGTAGTATCCTACCCCTGTTCTCGAGGTTCGAGTTCTCGAGGTGCAGCCTGATCTTGCTGATTTCTATATGCTTTTCATTCGCTACGAGGTCTCTGAGCGTAGTTACGACCTCGTAGTCAAAGCTGTCATTTTCGATCGCCGTTGCGATGAGGTTAATCCCCTTCTCCTCGCTCCTGGCTTTGACCTCTATGCTCTTGATCTTTTTTTCCTTTATTTTGGCGTTCTCCGCCCTGATATCCGCGCGTATGTCTGGGTTGTCGAGATCGATAGTGCCGTCGCATTTTATTATTATGGTTTCAGCTGAGAATACGTCGTTCATTTTGAAATTCCCAATTTTGGCGTCGACACTGATTTTAGGGTTCTTTATTTCTCCCTCCGCCCTGCCTTCGGCTTTGAGCGTCCCCCCGAATTTGTTCGCGGGCATAAATCTGGAAATTAAACCCAGGTCCCTGACTTCGAGGCTGTATGCGAATTTCATGCCCTTCCTGCCGGCGCTCCAGTCCTTTACGTCGAATTTGAATAAATCCCCGTCTAGGGATAACGCTCTCACGGTGAGCCTCTCTTTGTCAAACGAGGCATCGACGACACCTTTTTTTAGATTAAAGTTAAAGATGCTGGATGGTTTTACCTCTCCCTTTACCGATGCGCTCAATTTTTGTAGTGTATCCCCTTTGAGAGGTATCAAGCCGTTCATGCTGAGGTCTGACGTAATTTTGCTTTTCAGCTCTTCTTTGCTGAGTACTGTTCCGAGGTCTACATCTTTGAGAGTGGTTTTGACATTGAGTCCCAGACCGGCCTGTGAATAATCGACTGACCCAGTCAATTTGAGCTCTCCCGCCTGCTTTCCCTTAACGTGGAGATTGTTAATTGTCCCGTTAATGACCAAATCCCTGAATTCCGCCCAGCTCCCGTCGGCATGAATATCCGCGTCGAGTATGGCTCCGAGCTCTGTATTCACGCCCTGTGTTTTCTTCTCGGTTTTCTCCTCGATAAGGGCAAAGATTTCGGTTGTCTTAACGTCCTTTAGAGAAACGTCTGCCGTAAAGCTGTTTTTACCCTCGCCGGTAATCAAACGTACGAGGTCTCCCTTTCCGCTGAGGTTGAGATCGCCCAGGTCGGATTTGATCTTCCCTTCCCCCAGATTTATCTCCGTTCCCGACACGGATATATTGTCGAGAGAGCCCGACAGCTTCTTCCCGTAGAGCTCTGATTCAGGGATTTTTATGCTGAGCTCGGCATCGATACTCTTCAGGCTTTTGAACTCCCCTCTGCCCTCCGATTCCAGATTGAATGTCCCCACGTCTTCGAGCTTATAATTTTGCGCCGATACGCTGAATGAAAATTTCGGGTTGTCTTTCAGATTGGCGGCTTCGGCGTTGAGCTTGATTTCGGCTCCATTGAATACCAATTCCAGGTCCTTAATCTCCGCCTTATCCCCGCTATAAAAGGCTTTGGCTTTAAGTCCCTTTATGTTTATGTTCTCTGACGGCGCGTTGAGATCGGCGTTATTCAAATCGATCTCGATTTTTTCCGTGATATTGACGAGCTTTGCCGAGAGCTTGGTTTCGTCTATCCCGTACTTTGCGACCTTTTTATTTTCTCTGTCGTCTAACGTGACCAGGCAGTCCTTAAGAAGAAGCTCCGACACTATTACGCTCCATTGCGGGGGGCCCTTTTTCTCCTTATCCTTTTCCTTCTCTTTTTCCTTGCCGCTTCCGATTTTATCGAAGTTCCATGTGCCGTCCCCGTATTTGATAAGGTTAACGCGTGCTCCGTTTACGGAGAGTCCGTCCACTGGTATCACTTTACTGAAAATCAGGGCCGTGTTGAGCATTTGAGGAATGGAATAAGTGATGGAAAGCTCTTTTACCGCGACGAAGCTCTCGTTCCCGACCTCGAATGAAACGTCTTTCAGCTTGATATTGTAGAAGAAGTTGCCCTCTACTTCGTCTATCTTGAAGGACTGACCGGTCAACGAGCTTACAATGCGCTCGGCTGAGTTTTTAACGAGGTTTCTGAAATACGCGGTTTGTGTAAAGTAGTACGCAGCTATCGTAATGAAAGCGAATAGGCTTAATACAACTCCGGCAGTGATTACAATCTTATAACGCATGACCTGATTTTATCTTGGGTATAAACCACTCTTAAGTGACGATTCCCTCTTATCATAAATCGGAGATTTATGACTCGGGTTTTCGGTCTCACCCATAATTATACCTCAAGGAGATTTTAATATGAATCCCTAATAAGGCAGGGTGTGGACCGACTACCTCCTCGAAACCATAAAGATACCGACCAGAATCAGCGCCCCTCCCGCGGCCTCCCCCCAGTCGAGCCTGCTCCCCAGAATGAGCCGGTCGAAGAAGAGGCCGAACACAGGAACTAGCATCGAGGAAAAAGTCGTGATATTGATGTCCAGTTTTTTTATGAGATGAAACCAGATCGTAAAGTCCACGGCAGATGCGATTAGCCCGGTAAAGAGCAGTACGTACACGGAACGAGCCGTCCATTCTATGTTAAATACGCCGTGGAAGGGTATGGCAAAGAGGAGAAGGCCGACCGTGCCGAAAGTCAGTTGGAGCGCGCTTATTTTGAAAATATCCTCGCCCGCCATCCTTTTTTTCACCCAGATGTTCGATATTGCCCAGGATATCGACGCCACGATGACGAGAAGCTCTCCCAGGAAAATCTGCAGATCCTGTTTTGAAATTATGTCCCATCCGAGGATGCACAGGATTCCCGCAGAGCCGAGCAATACCCCCGCCCACTGACGGTAATTTATCTTTTCTTTCAGGTAGAAGTGAACGAGAAGGATGGTCCAGACGGGCATGGTATAGAGCAGCACGGATGTTTTTCCGGCCGTAATGTGTCTCATGCCAAGGAGCATGAATCCGAAGAGAAAAGTGGTCTGAAATAACCCTACGGCGATAAAATCGGGCCACCTGCGCGGGTGAGGCCACTTTAGCGACTTGGATTTCAGATAAATCAGCAATACAACGGCGGCGATTGCGCACCTCCAGGTCGCGAGCGTAAGAGGCCCCATATACCCGAGCCCGATCTTCATGAGCACCCATGAGTATCCCCAGGTAACTATTACAAATACCAGAAGCAGGATGTTTATTGCGGAGCTGTTCATAATTGTTTATAAGATACCGAACACAGTACTCAGGTCTTTTCCCGATGAATTTATACTTATGAGCACCGGCTTTATCCTAGACGGTTTTTTCGCCTTGACAAGGAATGGTCAATATTTATAATTACACAGCTTTTGAGTATCGAATAGAATAATACTTTATTCCTTTATGTTTATTAGTTATTTTACATATCCGGCCCGGGTTGGAAAGAACTTCGGGGGATGCTGAGGTTAGTTGGTCTTAAGAACCCTCAATCAATTTTCTTTCCATAGATTATTTAGCTGTATCGGGTTCGTTGATCGATAACAATTCGGAGGTAGGCTAGAGGTGAAGATCATGGTAATAGTAAGTCAGACGCAAGATACAGAGGCGAAGATAAAGGTCTCCGCAAGCGGCAATTCCATAGATGCAGAGGGCATGAAATGGATAATGAATCCTTACGATGAGTTTGCGGTCGAGGAAGCGATTCAGACAAAAGAGAAACACGGAGGCGAAGTCGTAGTCGTTTCCATGGGGCCGGCGAGGGTCATTGAAACGATCAGGCAGGCGCTTGCAATGGGGGCCGACAGCGCTCTGCATATCGTCGATGAAGGATCAGCCGGCGTGGATTCGTTCGTCATGGGCAAGATCATTGCGGGCGAGATTAAGAAACTCGGCGATTTCGATATCATATTTACAGGCATGAAAATAATAGATGAAGAGTCAGGCCAGGTAGGCGTGCAGATAGCCGAAGAGCTTGGAATTCCGCATGTCTCACTCGTGAGCAGGGTCATAGAGATAAACCCCTCGGCGAAGAAAGTCATTTGCCAGAAGGAAATTGACGGCGGTCATATGGTAGTTGAAGTGACGCTCCCCTGTCTCATTACCTGTCCCGACGCTATGAACGAGCCGAGATACGCTTCGCTCCCGGGCATCATGAGGGCCAAGAAAAAGCCGCTCACCGAGGGAAAAACCGCGGATACCGATATTTCGGGGCTTTCGCGTGTGATGACGGTCGAAATGAAGGTCCCCCAGATCGAGAGGAAGATGATGATAATAAAAGGGCAGGACGAACCTATGGTCAAGGGCGCTCAGGTGGAGCAGGCGGCTGAGGAGCTTATAAAGCTCTTGAGGGAAGAGGCCAAGGTTATATAGGTTCATATATACGGATATTTCAGGAGGAATAATATGAGTAACGAAGTCTGGGTTGTAGCCGATATGAAAATAGACGGCAGCGTGAGGCAGGTAACGTACGAAGCGCTGACTGAAGCGAAAAACAAAATAGCGGGCAAGCTCGGCGGCAAACTTTGCGGAGTGCTGATCGGTTCGGGTGTCTCGGGCCATGCAGCGGAGTTGGGAAAATACGGGGCCGAGAAGATCTATGTAGTCGATAACGAGCTGCTTAAGAATTTTAATACGGAGGGTTATACGATAGCTCTCAGTGAACTAATCAAAAAATTCGAGCCTGTGGTTGTAATAGCAGGAAACACGGTATTCGGTCAGGACTATTTCCCCGCGGTCGCCGCCCGTGTGGGAGCTGGCGTGACGATGGACACAATAGAGATCGATTTGACCGAAGACAAGAAACTCAAGATAAAACGCTTTTCACATTCAAGTAAGGCAATCGAGACACAGGTGTTTCTAGAGCACCGCCCTATGATGACGACGGTGAGGCCGAACTCCTTCAAAGCCGCGGTAGACCCAAAGGTCCCCGAGGTCGTGGACGGCGGCATTAAGATCGATCCGGGGGATATTAAAACAAAAGTTGTCGAGATTAAGACGAAGGAATCAGACCGCCCCGAGCTTACCGAAGCCGAAAGAGTTGTATCCGGCGGCAGGGGGCTTGGGAGCGAAGAGAATTTCAAATACATATACCAGCTTGCCGATATACTTGGGGCCGCAGCGGGCGCCACACGCGCGGCTGTAGACGCGGGTTACTGTCCATACGACATGCAGGTGGGCCAGACGGGAAAGGCGGTTTCGCCTAACCTCTATATCGCGATTGCGATTTCAGGCTCGGTTCAGCATTTCGCCGGGATGGGATCTTCGAAAGTGATTGTAGCGATAAACAAAGATCCGGAGGCGCCGATTTTCCAGAAGTGCGATTACGGGATTGTGGGCGACCTTTTTGATGTGCTCCCGCCTTTCACTGAGAAAGTGAAGGCGCTCGTATCCCAAAGCTAGAAATTCAGTCCGGGGGCGGTCACTCTACCGTCCCTGTTATATCCACCATTTCTATTCTGTCTATCTTTTCCCCGAGGAATCTTCCGGCAACCGAGACGAAGGTGTCCGAGACATCCGTCAGAAAGTATTTCCTTACGGAAGTGTCCTTGCCGTAATTGAGCAGTCCTCGCTCCCCGAGGACTCTTTCGATTTCCTTGGCAGTCTCCTCCGCAGAATCTACGAGCGTTATTTTTTCGCCCATCACTTTCTGGATAGTTGGTTTTAAGAGTGGGTAGTGCGTGCATCCGAGCACGAGCACGTCAATTTCAAGCTCTTTAAACGGGTCGAGATACTTCTTGGCAATCAATTCGGATACGTCTCCTTCCGTCCAGCCCTCGTCCGCAAGGGGTACGAAGAGAGGGCATGCTTTCGAGTACACCTCGATGTCCGGGGATATGGCTTCGAGTGCCTTCTTATATGCGCTACTGTTGATGGTGGAAGGCGTTCCAATGACTCCCACCCCTTTGGATTTGGTAACCTGCGCGGCTTTTTTCGCCCCCGGCTCTATCACTCCAATGACCGGTATCATGAATTCGCGGCTAAGGCTGGGGAGCGATACCGCCGAAGAGGTATTGCAGGCCACTACAAGCATCTTAATACCCTTTGATACCAGAAACTCCGCGTTATTGCGTGAGTAGGCAATAATAGTCCTGCTCGATTTTGTCCCGTACGGTACCCTGGCGGTATCGCCGAGATATATTATGTTCTCGCTCGGGAGTCTCTTTATGATCTCCCTTGCGACCGTGAGACCTCCTATCCCCGAATCGAATACACCTATCGGCGCCTTTTTTATGTCTTTAGCCATGCGCGGCTCGCCTTTGAAACGATATACACTTACGGATTAGAAGAATACGTCGATCGCCCTTTCTACGGAATCCACTCCGCAGAGGGAAATAGAATTATCCCCGGACTTCAATCTGTCAAGGTTGATTTTGGGGAGCACGCACCTCGTAAAGCCCAGTTTTTTCGCTTCGTTAATCCTCAGGTCAGCCTGTGAGACCCCTCTTATCTCTCCGGCGAGCCCCACCTCGCCGAAGACGACCGTACCGGGCTCGATTGGTTTATTGAGGAAGCTCGATACGAGCGCGATGGATATTGCGAGGTCTATCGCGGGCTCCTCGATCTTCACCCCCCCGGCCACGTTCATGAACACATCCTGACCCAGTATCTGGAGCCCCGCCCGCTTTTCGAGAACCGCAAGTAGGAGCGATACGCGGTTGTTGTCGAGTCCTATCGTAGTCCTCCTCGGCACCCCGAAACCGCATGGCGAGACCAGGGCTTGGATCTCGACGAGTATGGGTCTTGTCCCTTCTATACTCGGCGTCACGACGGAGCCCGATGCGTTTTCCGGCCTTTCGGACAGGAATATCTCGGACGGATTCATCACTTCTCTAAGGCCGTTGTCCAGCATCTCGAAGACGCCTATCTCGTTTGTGGAGCCGAACCTGTTCTTGACCGCTCTCAGTATCCTGTAGGGATGGTCCTTTCCCCCCTCGAAATAAAGCACCGTATCTACGAGGTGCTCTAGAACCTTCGGACCCGCTATGGTTCCTTCCTTGGTAACGTGTCCGATGAGGAATATCGCCGTACCTCGAGTCTTCGCGTACTGCATTAGCTTCGCCGTGCATTCCCTTATCTGCCCGACACTCCCCGGCGCGGACCCGAAATTTTCTGTAAACATCGTCTGTATGGAATCGATCACCGCTATTTCCGGTGAAAGCTTCTCTATCACTTCGAGTATAGTCTCGACCGAGGTCTCCGTGAGCACATAAACACTCTCGGACGAGACACCCGTCCTCGCTGCTCTCATCTTGACCTGCATGGGGGATTCCTCTCCCGTCACATAGAGGAATGTCGATTCGGATGAGCCGCGCTTATTCTTCTCCCTCCCAATGTCGTTCAGCATTTGGAGCGCAAGGGTCGATTTGCCTATCCCGGGGTCTCCGCCCACAAGTATGACAGAGCCCGGGACGAAACCTCCGCCGAGCACCCTGTCGAGCTCTTCATTCCCCGTCGGTATTCTTTCTTCCCCGCCTGTGCTAATTTCCGTGATGGCGACTGGCTCGGAGACACTTGACCTTTTGACGGCTTTCCTCGATCTCTCTACCTTCTCCTCGACGTATGAGTTCCAGCTCCCGCATTCGGGGCATTTCCCGAGCCATCTGGGGGAGTGATTCCCGCAATTCTGACAGACGAACTGAGAGATGATTTTTGCTTTCTTCATAGCGTTGTACCGGAATATAACCGAGAGGACATTATACAATATTATAATTGTGTATTAGAATTGAATTATAGTTTGTATCGTAACATGCGGTTGCAGACGCATTCATTTCATAAAAAGCAAGGAGAGATTTATTGATGAATGAGGACACGGGTTTTTCGAGACGGAGGTTCATGCAAATAAGCGGAACGGGTCTACTGGGGCTTGAGTTTCTGAGGTCGGGAGGGAATACATTTAGGATCCCTCAAGCAAGAGCGGCTGATGTTAAATCACCCATGACGTCTGATGAGGCGATAAAGGAGCTCTTGGCTGGGAATAAGCGTTTCATCTACTCCATGAAAGAAAGCTGTGTCGAGCGAACCCCCGAGCGCCGCATGGAAGTAGTGGAAGGACAAAACCCATTCGCGATAATTCTCGCGTGCGCAGACTCGAGGGTTTCTCCTGAGATAATCTTCGACCAGTGGATAGGGGATCTCTTCGTCGTGAGAGTAGCCGGGAATATAGTCAGTCCTTCCAATTACGGCATCGTGGGCAGTATAGAATACGGTGTTAAGGCGCTCGGCGTAAATCTGATAATGGTGCTCGGACATAGCAGATGCGGCGCGGTTGAGGCGGCAATAAAGGCTCTTAAAACCGGGGCCAGCTATCCGGACTCCATAGAAACTATAGTTACAACCATCGAACCTGCGGCAGTAAAAGCAAAGAAAGAACCGGGCGACCTGCTTCAGAATTCCATATTGGAGAATGTCAGACAAGGAGTCGGCAAGCTCGGGAACTGGGACCCTGTTATAGCCCCTATGGTAAAGGAAGGTAAGGTTAAGGTAGTAGGCGGTAATTACGATCTGGTGACCAGCGAAGTTTTATTGGTGGCATAGTCTTTTTGCCTTACTTCAATCACGGGTGCGGCTGATGGTCTTTGCCGTCGTAGATCATGCGAGAGATCGTCCCGTCCTCTTGAAATTTCGGGATTGATGCATATTTTTCTATCGAAATAACGACTCATTAACAGATTTAATCTATCGAATGGAGGAATTTTCCGAAAATGGATGAGCAGTCTCCGAAAAAGCATGAGTTCCAGGCTGAGGTGAAGCAGGTCCTGGATATTGTTATAAACTCGCTCTACACGGATAAGGAGGTATTCATAAGGGAGCTTATTTCAAACGCTTCCGATGCCCTGGAGAAGCTCAGATATCTCCAGCTCACCGAAAAGGAGATATACGACGAGGGGCTCCTGCTTGAGATCAATATTAGGACGGATGATAAGGGGAATACAATAACGATTGAAGACCACGGGATTGGGATGTCGGAGGAGGAGCTTATACAAAACCTCGGGACAATCGCTCACTCGGGCTCGAAGACTTTCCTGAAAGCGGTTAAGGAATCGGGAGAGGTGAGCGGCAATCTTATCGGTCAGTTCGGTGTAGGATTTTATAGCGTTTTCATGGTCGCCGATTCGGTCGAAGTTTACACTCACGACTGGAAGAAAACAGGTAACAGTCTTCTCTGGAAGAGCGACGGCTCCGGCACTTATGAGATAGAAACAGTAAAAGGCGAAAGACGGGGAACTAAGGTCGTCGTACATTTGAAGGAATCCGATAAGGAATTTTCAAGCACAGATGGCGTAAAAGAAGTCCTGACGCACTATTCGAGTTTCGTGCAGTTTCCGATAAATCTCAACGGAGAGCAAGTCAATACTATCCAGCCGATCTGGATACGCAGTAAGGGAGAGATAACGGACGAGGAATATAACGAATTCTACAAGTTCCAGTCGGACGCGTTTGATGACCCGCTTTACAGACTCCATTTCAGCTCAGAGGCGCCGCTCGAGATAAACGCCCTTATTTTCGTCCCCGGGGAAAATCCGGAGCGTTGGGGCTTCGGCAAGGTCGATCCGTGCGTGAGCCTCTACTGTAAGAAAATCCTCATCGATTCCAGGCCCGAGGGACTCTTGACCGATTGGCTCCGTTTCCTGAAAGGGGTCGTCGACAGCGCCGATTTGCCGCTCAATATATCGCGCGAAACGATGCAGGACAACGCTCTTACAAAAAAGATAGGGCAGGTCATAACCGGGCGGTTCGTAAAGTTCCTGGAAGACGAATCGAAGAAAGACCCCGGCAAATACGAAGAGTTTTACAAGAAATTTTCAATTTTCATAAAAGAAGGCGTTGTCGCGGATTTCAAGAACCGGGACCAGCTCGCAAAGCTCTTGCGCTTTGAGTCTTCCGCGACCGAGAACGGTAAGCTAACGACTTTTGAGGATTATCTCTCCCGCATGAAGGATGATCAAAAGGAGATTTATTATTTCTACTCCCCGAATAGGGAAATTATGGAGGCTGGTCCGCATCTTGAGGCTTTTAAGGCACGTGGATTTGAAGTCCTCTATCTATATGATCCCGTGGACGAGTTTGTCATGACGAGCCTCGGGAGATACGATGATAAGGAGCTGGTCTCCGCCGATAATGCAGATATCGAGTTTGAGGAGATCACCTCAGAATCGAAAGAGGACGCAATTCCCGACGAAGAGGCCAAAGCCTTCTGCGAGTGGATCAAGGAAACGCTTGGCGAAGGCGTAAACGAGGTAAGCGTCAGCAAACGGCTAGTCGAAAGCCCCGCGATTGCGCTAAACGCCGATAAACATATGACGCCTTCGATGATGCGCATGATGAAGGCCATGAAGAAAGACGTCGATTTGAAGCATTCGGTCAATCTGGAGATCAATCCGGGTCATAAACTGATAAAGAATCTGGCTGCCCTGAAGAATAAGGATCCGGATACGGCCAGGCTCGTAACGGAGCAGATTTTCGATAACGCGCTCATCGCCGCAGGTTTTCTCGAAGACCCGAGGGTTATGATCGATCGGGTTTATCGGATCCTCGAGCGTGTCTCATCATCCTAATTTGCGCTCGTAAATGAATTTGATTATCTTCTCAATTAATCACATTATCATGATAGGAACGGTATGCTGACAAAAAAACTTGCCGATCACGTCGTCGTTCATTCGCCCTTCTGCGGCGAGATACGGGACATAATTGACGGCGGCGATTAGGATAAATTGGGAGTAGCGATTGCAATCGATATCAAGCCGACGACGGCTCACTTTCACAAAGCGTTCGACGAGATTTATTTCGTTCTCGACGGCGAGCTGGAGCTTGAGTTCTATGACCCCGCCGCGGATAAGACCTGGACGGAAAAACTGTCAGCGAACGAGCTGGTCGTAGTTTCGAAAGGGATTCATCATAAAGTCATCCGAGCATCCGAGCGTAACCGGCTCTGCGTCTTGAGCGCACCGCCTTTCCACACTGATGACGAGAATCCGTCCGGTAAGATTTAACGAATCGCCCATGTCGGCTCTTCAGGCTTCGGTCGGGCTAAGCTACTACATAGAATAGCCAGGACGCCGCGTCCCGCTATCCGGGTTATTTGATTATACATTCCGCAAAAAGTATAATATTTAAAGCAAATAAGGTCGGTGACCGATTAATTTCATTGACAAAGTAGACTCAAAAACAGAATAATTACGGGGGTGTAAAATATGAAATTCGAAGGTACAGAAAGTTATATCTCCACCCGAGACCTGAATCTCGCTGTCAACGCTTCGATCACTCTCCAGAGGCCGCTCCTTATTAAGGGCGAGCCCGGTACGGGCAAGACGATGCTCGCTTTCGAGGTGGCGGAGGCTCTCGGCAAGGAGCTTATCACGTGGCATGTAAAGTCGACCACGACCGCTCAGCAGGGACTCTACGAGTACGACGCGGTGTCCAGGCTCCGTGATTCGCAGCTCGGGGACGAGCGCGTCAACGACATCTCCCACTATATAAAAAGAGGGAAGCTCTGGGAAGCGTTCGAATCGGACGAGCAGGTCGTCCTGCTCATCGATGAAATAGACAAGGCGGATATCGAATTCCCCAACGACCTTCTGCTAGAGCTCGACAGGATGGAGTTTTACTGCTACGAGCTTCGAAAGACGGTCTCCGCAAAAGAGCGTCCTATAATAATAATCACGTCCAATAACGAAAAAGAGCTCCCGGACGCTTTCCTCAGGAGATGCTTCTTCCATTATATCAGCTTCCCCGACAAGGAGACGCTTAAAGCGATCGTGAGGGTCCATTACCCGAAGCTCGAGAACAAGCTCATAGAAAACGCAATGAGAATTTTTTACGACCTCCGGGAAATAGACGGGCTCAAGAAAAAGCCGTCCACAAGCGAGCTGATCGACTGGCTTAAGCTCATCATAGCGGGAAAGATTACTGAGTCCGAGCTCGCCTCGGTCGATTTGGCCGAGAAGATCCCGCCCTTCGCGGGCGCACTGCTCAAGAACGAGCAGGATCATGAGCTTCTCTCGCGGATTAAGCTCAGATTCAGGCGTTGATTTCAATCTCGATGAGGGACTCATCCTCCCGTGCGGTTTGAATTAAGGGGTTCAAAATGTTTTTAGACTTTTTCCTTTTGCTAAAGAATGATGGTATTCCGGTAACGATCAGGGAATACCTCACTTTCCTCGAAGCTCTCGACGAGGGTATCGCCGAGTACAGCGTCGACGATTTCTATTACCTTTCACGCACGTCTCTCATCAAGCACGAGCACCATCTAGACAGGTTCGATTTGCTGTTCAAGTATTTCTTCGAAGGCCTCGAGAAAATAAGCATCGATGACCTGATGAAGATTCCGGAGGATTGGCTCAAGAAGAGCTTCGTCAACGCCCTGACAGAGGAAGAAAAGAAGCTGATAAAGTCTATGGGGGGACTCGATAAACTGTTAGAACGTATGAAGGAGCTTATGGAGGCGCAGAAGAAAAGGCACCAGGGCGGTAACAAGTGGATAGGCACCGGAGGCACGTCCCCGTTCGGCGCTTACGGATACAACCCGGAAGGCATAAGGATAGGGCAGGAGGAGAGCAGGCACAGGAGGGCCGTTAAGGTCTGGGATAAGCGTGAGTTCAGGGACCTCGACGACGATGTGGAGCTTCAGACGAGAAATATGAAGATGGCGCTCCGGAGGCTCCGAATACTGACGCGTGAGGGTATCAAGGAGGAGCTCGACCTCGACGGCACAATAGACAGGACATCGAGGAACGCGGGGCTACTGGAGCTCGAAATGGTTCCCGCCAAGAAGAACAATGTAAAGGTGCTCCTCTTCCTCGACATCGGAGGGTCGATGGACGATCACATCGAGCTGTGCTCCCGTCTCTTTTCCGCTGCGAAATATGAATTCAAGCATTTAGAGCATTATTATTTCCACAACTGCCTTTATGAGTTCGTCTGGAAGAACAACAGGAGGAGGTGGCAGGAAGCGATACCCACGTTCCAGGTCCTTCACACCTACAACAGCGACTACAAGGTTATAGTGGTGGGAGATGCCTCAATGTCTCCCTATGAGCTGCTTTATCAGAACGGCAGCGTGGAGCACAACAACGACGAGCCGGGTTTCGTATGGCTCGAGCGCCTGAAGAACCATTATCCCGATATAGTCTGGCTCAATCCCGTGCCCGTTAAGCAATGGAATTATACTGAGTCTATAGGCATGGTGAAGGAATTCATGCATGACCGCATGTTCCCGCTGACCCTCTCGGGCCTCCAGCAAGCTGTCAAGGCTCTTAAAGACAAGAAAGTAAAGTTTGAAGGGCACTGAGCCTCACCTCAAACCGATTTTCGAACTAATATATTTATGTCCCTCGCGATAGACCACATTAACATCGTAGTTACGGACCTCGAAAGGGGGGTCTGGTTTTACACGGAGCTTCTGGGATTCAAGGAATCGAAGAGAGCGCATCTTGAAGGAGAGTGGATAGAGTCTATAGTAGGGCTTAAGGGGGTCGTCGCGGACGTCGCGTTCATACTCGCCCCTTCAGGCGAGCCGAGGATAGAACTCCTCTGCTATAAAACCCCGAAAGGTGAAGAGATACCCATGAATTCCCTAGCAAATACTATCGGCATACGGCACATAGCGTTGAGAGTGGACGATATCTACGCGACTGCGGAGAAGCTTAAGAACGCTGGTGTGAAGCTCCTAGGCGAGCCCGTGACTGTACCTCAAGAGGTCGTCACGCACGACGCGGGTAACAAGATGCTCTGCTACTTTCACGATCCGGACGGAGTGCTTCTCGAAATTACGGAGTATAAGTGATTTTCTTTTAATGCGGGTTATCGCGGATTTCAGCCGAAGTTTGAAAGGTGTCTAATCAGGACTCGAGATTGCTCTCATCGTTTTGTTGGTAATACCGGGCCCCCTCTCTATAAATTTTCCGTTCGGTCCGTAAATTATGAAGAACGGTATCGAATGCAGGTCGTAATACCTGACGAGCGGGTTCTCCCAGTTTATTATGTTTATCTCTCGTAAAGCGAATTTATTGCTGCTCTCTGCGAACTCTTCCAACTTCGGCTTCAGCATCTTGCAAGGCCCGCACCAATCAGCATAAAACAGGAACGCTGTGTACTTTCCGGGCGCCAGATACTCTATGAGGTCGATTAGCTTACCCCTGCTGATGACCTCTACCTTCTCGTAACTGTTTTGAGTCCCGGTGCGTTTGTAATTACTTGACGTGTCGGCGCCCGCGTTCGAAACAAAGACCGATTGCCCTTCGTTCACGCATACATCCATTTTGCCGAATGCAGAATTAGATACCGACACCATTATAATACCAGTTATTAGAATCCGGCTCAGACTCGTTTCCATTTCCAGTTTTCCTTCAGAACCGACAATGCGGTTAATAAGTATACGCTCTTAATTTCGGGTAACAATCGTCTCTGGCGAATCGGGACTTAATGACTAAGGGTCAATCGAAAATCAGCGTGCGGTTTCCGTAGACAAGAATTTTGCGCTTGATGTGGTACCAGATGGCCTGAGACAGGACTACCTTTTCGAGGTCTCTGCCTTTCCTTATCAGGTCGTCGACGCTGTCCTTATGGGTTATGCGTACGACGTTCTGCTCGATGATAGGTCCCGAGTCTAGGTCGGCTGTGACATAGTGGCTCGTCGCGCCGATGATCTTTACCCCCCTCTCGTATGCTGAATGATAGGGCCTTGCCCCGGGGAACGCCGGCAGGAATGAATGGTGTATATTGATTATCCTGTTTGGGTAGTGTGAGACAAAATCTTCGCTCAATATCTGCATATACCCGGCCAGCACAATAAAATCGATCCGGTACTCCTTCAGCAAATCGAGCTGCTTTTGCTCGGCAGCCTTTTTATTCTCCTTGACATCATGGGTGGTGTGATAATCGATCCTGTGCGTCTTGGCGACGGACTCGAGGTCGCTATGGTTACTGATGATGAGCGGTATCTCTACGTTCCACTGCTCCGACTGACAGTGCGAAAGAATGTCGTGGAGGCAGTGCGGAAGTTTTGAAACGAATATTGCCATGCGCGGGGTAAAATCCGAGAAATAGAGACTCCACTTCATGCCGAATTTCTTGGAAATCAGTGTCTGGAAATATTCCCCTATCTTTTCAAACGGAATCGTGAAGTTCTTCAAATCCCATTCCACACGCATGAAGAAAACCTTATCCTGCGTATCCACGTGCTGGTCAAGGTATATGATGTTCCCTTCGTTCTTGAATATGAACTCCGTTATGGCGGCGACAAGGCCCTTCCTGTCTGGGCAGTGCACGAGTAATATTGCCGAGCGGCTGATTTCCTCTTTTTTACTCATTTCGATTCACCGGGGCATAGATGCACTTTGCGATATGTTCAGTCCCTTCCCATAAGCTCATAGATCTCATCGTCCGAGAGGCCGAAGTAGTGTCCTAACTCGTGCTGAAGCACCTCTTTCACCCTGTATTCGATTTCCTTGTCGTTCCTGCAGACCTTTTCGATGTCTTTTTGATATAGCACTATTTCGTCAGGAAGCCTTATCCCCTGCCATACGCTCCTTTGATGGAGCGGCGTGCCTCTGTAAAGCCCGAGGAGTAGGACTTCGTTTCTGATCTTGAGTTTTTCGAGATCCTCCCTGGTGGGATAATCCTCGACCTTGATGACAACGTTGTCGATTTTCTCCTTAAACTTCTCGGGGATCATTTGATAAGCCTTTTCCACTAGTTCTTCAAACCTTTTTTTGTCCACGTCGTTCTGCAATTGTTAAGGGATTTAAACCATTACTAATATTATAGTAAGACGTGTGTGCTTTCAATCATGTTTGATAATGGATCTAAGGCCGGCTGGCTTCGTATCTGTTTTTCCGCTGTTTTCGTCGGCCCTATTTCCTTGCACGGGGACTTCTTCCAGCACCTCCGCGACCACACGGTGGAATAAGTCTGTTTTCCCCATGGATATCTCCTCAAGCGTTTCCCTGAGGATACCGTTGAGTTTCTTCCCGGATGCTGAAGGTGTATCCATTATTTCTATATCGGTGATCGATTTTACAAGAAAGTATAATGCCTTAATCTGTTAAGGTGATATAGTATTATTGGCCGTGTGAAAAATGTGTTTAGTTATATTGAGTGAGGGGTGTACCCGGAAGAGGAGCTCCGGCTGTTTCGGTAGTTATCTATCTCTGAAATGCTACAGCGCCTTTATCTTCGGGAGTTGCCGAGCATGGAGAGCTCGGGCTCGTGGATCCCCGCACTTCTCAAATCCTCTACGTAAGAGATTAATTGAGGGAAGAAAGCTTTGAAGTTCGACTCGAGTTCCATATAATTCGTTTCCACCTCCTCGATCGCTCCGGTAAGAGTGTTCTCCCTGTTGAATCGTCTTTTCAGCCTTCTCGATGTGCGGTCTATGGCTACGCCCGTTCCTTCAAGTGTGCAATACGAGCCCAGCCAGTCTTCCTCGATCATCCTGGGCAGGAAATGGCGCATTTGTTCGGGGAGCATCGGTTTGTGTTTACTTAAAAGTTCGTATTTTTTTTGAATAAAGCGGTCGAGCTCCGTGTCTGAGTAGTAGAGCCAGTTTTTTGCAAGGAAGTGGTCGAAAGCCAGGTCTATTATGATGCCTGCGAACCTCCTTCTCTCTGGACTCATCAGTTTTTTACTCGCTTTAAACTTCTCGTGCGAGTCCGTGAATACATCGATCTTCCTGTGCGTCCATATACCTTTTTCTATCTCGGGTTCGTAGTTGTTCCCGATGGCTCCCTTTACAAAATCACCCATAAGGTTTCCCAAGACGGATTCCTCGGAGCCCTCCGCGAGGTATATGTGTGCAAGGTAGTTCATATTGCTCACTTAATTATACATGGAGGCGAAGATACTCCCGCTGTGCCCGTTCCTGCGGACTGAGTAAAGGAGTATATGATTATTGAATTATTTCTCGATTCCGACTAGCTCTACATCGAAAATTAGCGTGGAATTGGGCGGGATCACGGGCGGATAGCCTCTCTCACCGTAAGCGAGATCGGGTGGGATGATGAGCTCGCGCTTCCCTCCGGCCTTCATGTCTGCGATGCCTTCGTCCCATCCTTTGATTACCTGACCGACACCGAGGGTGAACTCTATCGGCTCTCCCCTTTTTATTGAGCTGTCAAAAACGGTTCCGTCCTGCAGCTTGCCCGTATAGTGGACCTTAACCTTCTGTCCTTTTTGCGGCTTCGGCCCGGTGCCTTCCTCAATAATTATATATTCCAGACCGGATGCCGTTTTATGTACCTCTGGACTGTTCTTCTTTTCTTCCGCGTTAACATGTATAACAATGATGTTAAAAGCGGCTAATGTCAAAATAGTGAAAATCATGGTGCCTCTGAAATTCTTAATCATTTTGTTCTCCTTTGTGCTTGAGTGCTTCTGATTTCGGCTGTATCCGAAAACAGAGAAATAATCACGCTGTGTTATGACGCAGTTCCAAATATTAAGCGGGTGAAGTTCCCTCCTGTTTAAAAAGCGGATTGATATTACCATCCTGAAGGACCACATCATCTGTCTGGAATTTTGCCGGCTTACTGGCATCCTTCGTTTCGAAAGCCGTCATAAATTCGTCGAGCTTAAAAGACACAGGACTCCCTTACAAATATAAAGCAGCATATATACAAATACCCTAACTGAAATTATATGGATTTTCATGCGTAATTTTGTAGCTGCTCGTAGCGGCCTCGCGCGGCTGACACACGCCGATCTGCCTTTATTTATCGACCGGCGCCGGAATTGACAAGTACTTTGAACCCTGAATAAATATTCATTCCAGGTATGGGTGCTTAATCAAATAGTGGAGGAGGAGGAGTCTTATGGGATATCAATTTATAAGCTATGAAAGAGAGTCTAACAGCATAGGTATTCTTACGATCAACCGTCCGAACGTGTTAAACGCGCTCAACTGGGACACGCTAGGGGAGCTGAGAGAGTTCCTCGAGGATGTCATGCCGAAAGAGGAATTAAAAGCGCTCATCATTACGGGAGCGGGGGATAAGGCGTTCGTTGCCGGAGCCGATATAGCGCAGATGAACGAAATGAAGGAAAGAGACTTTCAGGACTATGTTGATTATGCTCACAGGGTATATGAGCTTATAGAGAACGAGCCCTGCCCGACTATCGCCGCCATAAACGGTTATGCTCTGGGCGGTGGATGCGAGCTTGCTCTTACATGCGACATACGTATAGCGTCTGAAAAGGCCAGGCTCGGATTCCCGGAGGTGAAGCTCGGCATATTCCCGGGTTGGGGCGGGACACAGCGTATTACGAGGATTCTCGGACTCGGAAAGACCAAGGAGCTTGTGTTCACCGGCGAAATGATAACTGCGGAAGAAGCGCTCAGGATCGGACTTGTTGAAAGGGTCGTTCCCCATGAAGAGATCGTCAATGAAGCAAAAAAGCTCGCTGGGGCGATAGCGAAAAGAGGGCCCCTAGCCGTAAGGCTTTCCAAAACCGCTATCAATGCCGGCTCCGAAATGGACCTCCATAAAGCGCTCCTGCTTGAAAAGACGCTCGTTTCCCTATGTTTCGATTCACAGGACAGGGTAGAGGGTATGAAGGCTTTTCTGGAAAAGAGGGAGCCTGACTTTACGGGGCGATAAAAATTCCGGGGACCGGGAATTTTTATAGGACACTGTAAACCATGCGTTGTAAGTTCACAGCCGCCGGTTTGTGAGCCCACTCCTTATAATCTTTGTAAAAAAGTGCACCGCTGCCTGTCAAAGGCTTTTACAACCGCCCCGGTTTCAGGTTGACAAAAAGTTCAATAGGAATAAAATCTATAATCCTGACTATTTAACGAAAGCATAGTTACGAGCTCTAGGAGGTGTTTATGATTGAACAAATGCACGATCTATCGGGTAGAGTTGCAATAGTAACCGGAGGTTCGAGAGGAATTGGGAGGGCGATTTGCCTTGCTTTGGCCGAAGCTGGAGCGGATATTTTGCTCAACTATTCGCGCAGCGACAAGGAAGCGGACAAGGTGAAGAAAGAGATTGAGAAATTCGGCAGGAAGTGCGTTACCATAAGAGCGAATGTGGGCAATTTCCAGCAGGCCCAGGGGCTTGGCAAGGCGGCGATGGCTCATTTCGGCAAGGTTGACGTACTCGTTAATAACGCGGGGATCAACAGAGACAGGACCCTTAAAAGAATGACATTCGAGCAGTGGAACGAAGTAATACAGACTAACCTGTCGAGCGTGTTTAACTGCACGAAAGCTGTTATCGATCCCATGTCGGAGCACGGCGGGGTAATAATCTCCATATCTTCAATCATCGGTGAAATGGGGAACCTCGGTCAATGCAACTATGCAGCGACCAAGGCGGGAATAATAGGTTTTACGAAGACGATGGCCAGAGAGCTTGCAAAGAGCAACATCCGGGTAAATGCAGTTGCGCCTGGGTTTGTAGAAACGGACATGCTGGGTACTGTTCCCGAGGACATCCGGGACCAGATCAAAAAAGAGATAGCGCTCGGAAGGTTCGGCACACCGGAGGAAATAGCGCTTTCGGTCGTTTACCTCTGCTCACCCGCGGCCAGCTGGATTACAGGGGTAACCTTGAGGATTAACGGCGGACATTACATCTAAGGCACATACAAAAATCCGTATTTGTGATCTTCCTACTCTTAGGTAATCACAAATACGGATCGTATCTTTGACTTTATTATTAGGGGCTAAAGTATCTAGGGGTTAATGATTTGCGTGTTTATACCAGTATTTAAGCTGAGTTAGAAGGTCTTTGTGATTGCCTCCGTTGAAGCGCCATTCGCATTCCTTCAAAAACCAGTAAAAATTCTCCTGTTTGATGCCGTTAAATTTGCGCAGATGCCGCTTTGCCTGGTTCCAGAAATTTTCAATTCCGTTGAAGTGGTTTTGCCAGTCAGCAAACAGCTCCGAGTGGTTGATACGCATGTGATGGAAGTCCGATACGTCCAGAGCGTTATATGCCCTAAACGTATCAGTGTAGACAATGCTGTCGGGTTTTACCTTTTCTTGCATGATCGGAAGCAATATCTCTGTCTTCATATTGGGAATGATCGCGGTATAAACCTTGCCTCCTCGCTTTAGCAAGCCAAAGACGGCAACCTTGCCCGCAGCACCGCGCCCGGGTTTTCCTTTGCGCTTGCCGCCGAAGTAACTCTCGTCCGCTTCAATCTCTCCGGATAGTTCGTAGCCTGGCTGTTTGCTGGCAATCAACTGGCGCAAACGCATGAAAAAGCGGATTGCTGTATTTGGCTGAACTCCCAGCAGTTCCACAGCTGCGCGGGCCGTCGTGCCCGCAACAAAATGCTCGATCAGCTTGCTTTGCTGTCTTGCCGTCAATCTGCTCTTGCGTTGATACATCGTAGCCATTTTAGACCTCTTGGCAGGTCTTAGCTACTTCAGCCCCT
>JBIOKC010000011.1:0-28731 GCA_044451425.1 Thermodesulfobacteriota bacterium | reverse complement strand
GTTCCACAGCTGCGCGGGCCGTCGTGCCCGCAACAAAATGCTCGATCAGCTTGCTTTGCTGTCTTGCCGTCAATCTGCTCTTGCGTTGATACATCGTAGCCATTTTAGACCTCTTGGCAGGTCTTAGCTACTTCAGCCCCTATTATTAAGCTTTTATTTTGATCTTTCTATCATCCAGTCGGCAACTTCGGGCCATAGACCTTTAAGCGATTTGCTGCTTACGGAAAGTCCTATGTGTCCGGTCGGAAAAACTATAGTTTTAGTGTCTTTACTGGATATAAGCTCATTGAAGGCCAGGCTGGAAGCGGGGGGGACGAGGTGATCGTTTTCTGCAATAAGATTTAGTACCGGACATTTTATTTGCTTAAGGTCTATCCGCTTGCCATTTACCCTTAGTTTATTTTCAACGAGCTGGTTTTCCTGATAGAAATATTTGACGAATTCTCTGAAAACCTCTCCCGCAACCGGGATGTTGTCGTTGAGCCATTTCTCCATAGCGAGGAAATTATCGACGAACGCCTCGTTGTCGACGTTCTCGTAAAAGTTCACGTACTTTGAAACCAGGTTCTGTATCGGTTTCATGAACAGAAATCCAGACTGCAGGAATTCCGACGGCACATTGCCGAAGGCATCGATAAATTTGTCCACGTCGAAATTAGGCTTGTCGCCCCAGAGATTCAACGTACCATCCACTTTGAAATCTATTCCCGCTGTCATCAATATCAGATTCTGAACGTCCTCTGGATATAGTGCGGTGTAGATCGCCGACATGGTCCCGCCCATACAGTAACCGAGAATATTTACTTTTTCCGAGCCTGTGTGCTTTCTGACTCTTTTGACGACCTGTCTGATGTACCTGTTTATGTAGTGGTTGAGGTCTAGCTTCTTATCCTCGTCGCCTGGGGCGCCCCAATCTATGAGATAAACATCTATTCCTTTCTTGAGAAGCACCTCCACAACGCTTCTGCCCGGTTTGAGATCCAGAATGTAGGGGCGGTTCACAAGCGCAAATATCATTATTAACGGTACGGGGTAACTTTTCTCCGTCGTTGGATAATAGTGAAGTAGGCGCAGTTTGTTCTCTTTGAAAATCACCTCGTGAGGAGTCGTTCCTACCTCGACATCAGGGGGATTCAGTAGAGCTATTTCAAGTGCTTTGCCGAACTTCTCTCTCGCCTTCCCAGCTTCATGCATGGCGGAGTCCATATATTTATTTCCCATCTTGATTTCAAGCCTCCTTGGTTACCGACGATGAACCCTTTCAATCCAATAGGTTCACGGAATGACGCTTATTTTTTCGAAGAACGTACCGGCTTGCTTATATCGTCAACTTTATCGACTAGATCGTTTATTTTTTCTTCCAGGTTATTAACTGATTCGAGTACCCTGTCAATGTCGCTTTTTGTCGGGAAGCGCATGTTCTTCAGGGTTTTTTCAACTGCCTGATCAAAATATTTCTTGAACTCGGAGGATTTTTCGACGACCTTTCCGATGTTAGCTGCGAATAGGGGACTGTTTACCCATTTCTCCAGGACTTCTGATGAGGATTTCTCCCATGTCTCGTAAAACTTTTTATACTGGGCAATCGGATCGTAGTCCTCGCTTCTTTCGGCCGTTTCGCTCTTAAGCGGATTTTTTTTCCAAATATCCATTGCTTCTGACATTGTTTTTTCCCAGGCCTCATAAAACTTTTTGTAGTGTTCCGTATAATCGAACGCATCATTGCTCATTGTTTTTTCTCCTTAACTCTTTTTTTGGTGATTCTGGTCCCGGTCTTCGGGCTAGATTTTTTGGTGCTTGACTCAAGGTCTTTAATTTTGCTCTCGAGTTCGGCTATTTTCTCTCCGAGAGAATCGAGCGTATTGATTAGTATGTCCATGTCTTTCTTTTGGGGCAGGTATCTCTGTTCGAGTGTTTGTTCGATGAAACCATGAACGTAGTTCTTGAATTCGGAAGATTTTTCCACTGCCCTTTCCATAAGCGGGCTTTTCATCCATACGTCTACGAATTTATTTGTGGATTCTTCCCAGGACTCAAAGAGCTTCTTGAAATAGCCAAAGTAATAAACCTCATCATACTCTTTTTTCTTGTCCAATCCTTATCTCCCGAAAAAAAAACATCTCCGGAACTTTGCGATTTATACCTTATATTATACTACCTATTAATATCCGTTAGTTATAGAGCTTCACCTTACTCTGTCCGGATCAGGAGTTGAAGGAGCTGACGTATTTATCGAACGCCGAGAATGCTCTTTCCGCCGATTTTTGGTTCAGATCGAGGAGTTCTTTCGAATAAGTGTCGGATACTTTTTTGAAAGTGCTGTAAAAATTGTTTTGAAACTCTATAATACGCTCCAGTTTCTCGCTGAATCCGAGATTGGAATATTCTTTTGGGAGTTTATCGAACAATGTCTTCACATGCTCCGTATAGTCTTGCTGAATTTTGGTCAGCTGCTCGATCTGAGCGTCAAGGAATCTCTTGTGCTCCTCTAATAATGAGTGTGCAGTATCGAGTCCTATTAGGTAGTTTTCCTTGACAATTCCGTTTAAATCGTAATACGAACTGTTGTTAATTTCGGCCTGTGATTCCTTTTTTGGTGCTGTTTTTTTTGTTTGCGGCATCTATTGCCTCCCCTTTTTCGTTCTATAACTAAATATAATTTGTCCGGTTATTTTGTCAAGGGAGTTTGTTAGCAATTGCACAATTGCAATATCTAGTAATGACTGCTGGTTACAGAGTCTGCAGGGTGTATTTCATAGCAAGAGCGATAGACAGCCTCAAAAATAGCCGGCCTTATCTTGAATTAAGAGCGGAACTTATCACAACTACCTGAAATTCTAAATACTTTCTATTCTTATGGTGGAAATCCGGTAACATAATTTTCCGGGGAGGAAATTAGTTGAAGCGATTTGTAGTCCTTCTAATGATTTTATTACTGACGGCGCTTTCGGTAGCCGCTCAGACGGATGGACAAACACCCGATAAAGATACCGGGAAATTGGAATCTAAGAGGGTTCTCATAATCGGCTGCCTGCTTCCGCTCACAGGTAAGTACAGGCTGCTGGGTGAGCAGGCCCTTAAGGGCATACTCTCAGGCGTCGAATTGGCACCTCCGGGCGTCGAGTCCCAGGTCGTGGTCAAGGATATAGGCGACAGCGGCATGAGGCTTACAGCCGCTCTTGAGGAGCTATTAAGAACTCCGGACTTATCCTTTATTGTGGGCCCCGTTCCCAGTAAATTCATTCAAATTGTCGGTCCGCGGGTTAATTCGGAAAGAATCCCCACTCTGGTCTTTCCGATCTCGGAGGATGAGACTACGGGGGGGCCTTATATAATAAAGTTCTACTACCCACTGGAAGGGCAGGTGAGGGCGCTTTCCCAGTACGCAGCCCGCGATCTCGGCGCCAGGACATTCGCGGTGCTCTATCCCAAGACTGAACTTGGTATGAGGATGAAGGAGCTTTTTGCCTCGGGTGTGGCGGAATACGGAGGAAGGCTTGTCTATGAGGGCTCTTATGACCCGAATTCGAGAGATATCTCCGGGGAACTCGGCTGGATATCCTCTCTAAAGCCTGAGGCGATATTCATACCTGACGGCGCGGCCTCATCGGCCGAGCTGATTTCGAGACTCAAAAAGGACGGAAAGATTAGAGATGTTCTCTTTCTGGGGCTCAGCACGTGGAACAGCCCGGTTTTTTTGAAACTCATAGGAAATGAAATAGACGGCTTTGTTTACAGGGCCATATTCACGGATATGTTTTATTACGGCGAAGGGGATTGGGAGGAATTTTCGAAAGATATAGACAGCAAGTTTAAGGAAAAACCGGATTCCTTCGAATACCAGAATTATAGTGCAATCAAGCTTATGCTTTCACTCTATAAGCGGGGTGTTCAGGATAAAAAAGGCCTGATGGACGCACTTAATTCATTCAATAACAGCGTTGGTTACGATATAAAAAAGGATAGGAGCGGAAGCTTGCAGGTCTCGCCGAGTCATAGGATTCTTTCTGTAAGCGGCGGCAAGCTGATTGATATTATGAAGGTTGAATAGTTTTTACCTTTTAATAAGCCGTATGCCGGCACTTCAATACTCTCCCAGAAAATCGTGATGACCGGGAGCTAGGTACCCGATCACAAACAGAGTGAATAGTATTATCCCGAACCCGAGAACCGCGCCGAAAGCGGCTTTTCTACCCTTCCAGCCCGAAGCTAATCTGCCGTGTATGAGGACGGCGTAAAGCAGCCAGGTTACAAGCGACCAGGTCTCCTTCTGCCCCCAAACCCATTCCTTTCCCCATATTTCCTTTGCAAGCAGAAGCCCAAGAGCGAGGCCAACCGTTATCAGGGGGAAGCCGATAATGAGGCAGACATGGTTGATTTTATCAAGTGTGGTGAGGGACGGGAATTTCTGGAGCAGGCTTCCCATACGTTTGGATTTAATCCTTTGTTCCTGAAATAAATATAAGAGTCCCGAAATGAATGCTACAGTGAATAATGCCTCTCCCAGTAGGATCAGTATGATGTGAATGAGTATCCAGGGATTTCCGAGCGAGGGTTCGTGCTCGATTATTCCCTGAGGCAATATCACGTGGGGCAGGGTCATAATAAATGCGAGCGGGGACACGAATGCCCCTAACAGAGGTGCGTTGAATATTATCTGCGATCCTATAAATACGAGTGTGATAGCCAAAGCGAATAGGTATAGGGTGGTATCGAGTCCGCCGACGATGGATTCTCCCCTTAAATATAGGATTACAAGGCTTGCCGCTTGAAAAACAGTTCCGAGAACGACGGTGTAGAATCCGAGTTTCGAGCCCGTCCTGCTGTCAGTCCAGATGTTGCTCATGTAGAAGATGGAGGAGATGAAATATAAAAGTGTAGTAATCCAGTATAAATCCATAGCTATATTTTATTTAGATAGTGTTTAAATACAATAAAACCGCTAAATAGAGTAATAATTCATTCTGGTCCGGGTAGCGGTGTCACCTTTACAATTATCTGGTCGTATAAAGTTGATGAAAATAAATTAAGAGAACGCAGCCTCTTTGAGCGCTTCGGTTTGGTAATGGGTTGTGAGGGCATCGATCAATTCGTCCATGTCGCCGTTGAGTATCGCCTCGATTCTGTAGAGCGTAAGTCCGATCCTGTGGTCTGTGATTCTTCCGTCCCGGAAATTGTATGTCCTTATCTTCTCGCTTCTGTCCCCGCTCCCGACTAGGCTCTTCCTGGTGCTGGCGAGCTCGCTCCTTCTCTTTTGTTCCTCTATCTCATATAGCTTCGCCCTCAGCATCCTCATGGCGTGCGCCCGATTCTTGTGCTGCGACCTTTCGTCCTGACACTGAACTACGATGCCGGTGGGAAGGTGAGTAATCCTGATTGCGGAATCCGTTTTATTGACGTGCTGGCCGCCAGGTCCGGAGGCGCGGTAGGTATCGATCTTCAAATCCTTTTCGTCTACATCGACCTCTACCTCATCCGGCTCTGCGAGCACTGCCACCGTTGCCGTCGAGGTATGGATCCTCCCGCCCGTTTCGGTCGCCGGCACTCTTTGTACTCTGTGGACGCCGCTCTCGTACTTGAGTCTGCTGTAAACGTTTCTGCCCTCGATCGCTACTATGACCTCTTTTAAGCCGCCGATGCCAGTTTCGCTCAAGCTAATAATTTCAACCTTCCATTTTCTGGCTTCTGCGTATCTCGAATACATCCTGAACAGATCCGCCGCAAAAAGCGTGGCCTCGTCTCCGCCGGTCCCCGCCCTTATCTCGAGAAAGACGTTTTTTGCGTCGTTTGGATCCTTGGGTAGAAGCAGCAAACGGAGATCATCTTCGAGACTCAGGAGCTCATTTTCGAGTTCTCCGAGCTCTTCTTTCGCAAGCTCACCGATATCCTTGTCTTTAAGAAGAGATTTGTTCTCCTCAATTTTTTCGAGCACGTTTTTATACTTACGATATGCTTCAACGATGTCGTCGAGGTCTGATAATTCCTTGGAAAACTTATGAATTTCTGGCGGACTTATATTGGGCTGGCTTAATGTTCTCTCGATTTCCAGGTATTTTTTCTCGACTTCTTCAAGCCGCTTTAACATGCCTAATTCTGTCATTTCCTACTAATATCATCACACATCTTGCAAAAATTTCAAGATAATATTAAACTTATCTTGGTAAGACGATGGAAACAATGGATATTCTAGAAGGCAAAATAAAAGAGGCTTTGTCCAGGAAAACAAGGCTCGAAATGGAGCATAAACATCTGATGGAGGAAGTTACTGCTCTCAGGGAAAGTGTTACAAAACTTGAAAAGGAAAGGGACGATATTAAACAGAAGTTAGACAGAGTAATCGAGAAGGTTGAGATTTATTTAAGCAGGTCTGAGGCATAATATGAAGCGTCTGAAAGTTAAGTTCTTGGACATGGTTTATGTTATTAAAACAGACGCCGATGAAGATTATGTTCAGAAAATTGCTTCATTTTTGGAGCAAAGGGTGAAAGAGATATCCGTGCAGGACAGAAGCATGATTGTACCAAATGCGTTATTGCTTGCTATGCTCAAGATTACCGATGACTATTTCAAACTATTAAAAGACTTTGAGGAATTTAAGGACAGTGCTGAAGAGAGATCAAAGAAGTTGGTTCAAATATTGGAAAGCTCCCTTAACGAAAAAGAAACCTTTGGTATCGACGAAGGAATTCTTAGAGAGGAACTCGGAAGAGAAGAATTGGAAGACTCGTATAAATACAGATGATATTAATATATCGGATACGCTTCTTTCCCTCTTAGAGGCAGGGGGTTTAAATCTTGAAAAACAGAAAGAATACGTACGTTCGTATTTTTTAACGCTACGATCCCGTCTTGCCCGTCCCGAAATAGAAGAGAAAAGCCTTAGGGTATGCTGGAACCTGGTGTCTCTCGAGTGTTTTAGAAGCTCGATGAGGTTGGGTCTCTTTTCCCCGATCATGAACGAGGTGGATACCGGAGAGATTTTCTCTCTGTCTAAAGGGTTGGGTAAGGAGCTTTATTTCCCGAGGGTAGAAGGAAACGGTCTTGCATTCCATAGAGTCTTAGATCCCGATGAACTTAAACCCGGCAAATTCGGAATCCCGGAGCCGGATTCAAACTCACCCGTAATTGAGCCAGAGAGGCTCGACCTTATCCTTATACCCGGAGTCGCTTTCGACCTTTCCGGCACAAGGCTTGGGTACGGAAAGGGATACTATGACGGACTGCTTGCAGAAATACCTATAAATAAAAGAGTTGCCATAGCTTACTCATTCCAAATGTCTTACTCTCTCCCGCGTAGAGAGGAGGACATCACTATGGGTCTGGTGGTAACCGAGTTGGGTATTAACTTTTGCAGAAGAATAAAAGGAGGAGAATACAATGACTGATATGATAGTCACTGCGGCCGCCTCGCTGATAGCTTTCGCTTTGGGGGTTTTTGCTTATCACCTATACAGACAGTTGGAACTGAAGAAGAAAATCGGTCTGAAGAAGGACGAAGCTGAGCTTATTATCGATAACGCCAGGATAGAAGCTGAAAAAGTTAGGGTTCAGGGAGAATTGAAGGCCAAGGAAATAGTCGAGAGAAGGAGCGCGGAGCTCGACAACGAGTTGAGGGAGAAGCAGAGAGAGATGTTCAAAACGGAAAAGCGGCTCCTGAAACGCGAAGAAATTCTCGACAGGAAATATGAGGCTGTAGAGAAGAGGGAGTCCGAGGTTTCGAGGAAGGAAAAGGACGTAGTACAGAAGGATCAGGCACTCGGAGAAAGGCAGAAGGATCTCGATGCGGTAATAGAAGAAGCCAAGAAGAAGATCGAAGATATCGCCGGTATGACTCAGGAAGCGGCAAAGAATGAGCTCGTAAATATGATTGAGGACGAGGCCAGACATGAGGCGGCAAAGAAGCTGAAACAGATCGAGGACCTGATGCATGAGGAAGCGGAAATGAAGGCGAAGGATATAATAGCCCTTGCTATTCAGAAGTACTCCGGCGAGTATACTAGCGAGAAGACAATATCCGTCGTCAACCTCCCGAACGACGACATGAAGGGGAGGATAATAGGGCGCGAGGGGAGGAACATCAGATCCATAGAGGCCAGGACGGGTGTGGATATAATAATTGACGATACGCCGGAAACGGTAGTCGTTTCATCTCTCAATCCGATAAGAAGGGAAATCGCGAGAATTTCACTCGAGAGGCTGATCGACGACGGCCGTATTCATCCAGCCCGGATCGAGGAGATCGTGTCCGATGTCGAGAAAGAGATTGAGCGCGAGATTCAGAGGGCTGGAGAGGAGGCGATCTTCGACCTCGGGATTCCGTCCATACATCCTGAGCTCATAAAGCTGGTCGGAAGGCTCAAATACAGGACGAGCTACTCTCAGAATATACTGAACCACTCGATCGAAGTGGCGTTCATATGCGGCATTCTAGCGGGGGAAATAGGCTACGATGTCAAGCTTGCCAAACGAGCTGGGCTTCTCCACGATATAGGAAAAGCGGTGGACCATGAGATAGAAGGGTCGCACGTCGACATAGGCGAGGACCTCGTGAGGAAGTACGGGGAGCCTAAGGAAGTTATAGAGGCAGTGGCGCTTGGGCATGACCCTCAGCCTCAGTCCCTGATCGCAATCCTGGTTCAGTCAGCCGACGCCATATCCGCCGCGAGGCCCGGGGCGAGGAGAGAAACCTACGAGGCTTACGTCCGGAGGATCGAGAACATCGAGAGTATTGCAAGCTCGTTCAGGGGGGTCGAGAAGTGCTATGCCATACAGGCCGGCCGTGAAGTGCGAGTAATAGTCGAGAGCTCGAAGGTGAATGACGAGGAAGGCGCGCTCCTCTCGCATGAGATAGCGAAGAGGATAGAGCGTGAAGTAGCCTATCCGGGGCAGATAAAGATAACGGTGATAAGGGAAGTCAGGGCTACAGCTTTTGCGAGTTAGCTCTTAGCGACGGTCTGACCGTACGAAATTACAACGTTGTAGCAATTAAACTGAAAGAAATCCTGAGCCGGCCGCATGCGGCCGGCTCAGGATTATTTAAGGTTTCTATTTCTGCTTTTTATTGAGAGCTCCCTTCGCTGCGGCAAGCCGTGCTATGGGCACTCTGAATGGCGAGCAGCTTACGTAATCGACTCCGATAGAGTTCGAGAGCACTATAGACTCAGGGTCTCCCCCGTGCTCACCGCATATACCTACCTTCAGATCGGGCCTCACTTTTCTTCCCTTCTCTATGGCGAGCTTCATAAGCTCCAAGACTCCCATGTCGAGCGTCAGGAACGGGTCTTTTTCGAGAATACTCGAATTCTTGCCGTTTAGCGTCACTTTTTCATTCATGTACGTCTTTATGATTTTTCCGGAGTCGTCCCTAGATAGGCCGAACATCATCTGAGTAAGGTCGTTCGTACCGAAAGAGAAGAACTCGGCCTCGGAAGCTATCTGGTCGGCCGTTACGGCCGCCCGCGGGACTTCTATCATCGTTCCTATTTTATATTTGATTTTCTTTTTGGATTTTCTGAGGACTTCTTCGGCTACTTCCTGGATTACGTCTTTCTGCGCCTTCATTTCCGTAACCATCGCCACAAGCGGGACCATTATTTCAGGCACCGCTTTCACCCCTTCATCGGCCACCTCTGACGCGGCTTCCATTATCGCCGTCACCTGCATCTTCGTGATCTCGGGTATCAATATCCCGAGTCTGCACCCTCTTAAGCCGAGCATGGGGTTGAATTCGTGAAGTTCCCGTACCCTTTCGAGGAGCATTTTTTTCCTTTCGAGGCCCTTTGAAGGCTGCTTTTTCAGCTCTAGCTCTTTAATTTCGAGCATCAGCTCTTCGAGCTTTGGAAGGAACTCATGGAGCGGCGGGTCGATTAATCTTATAGTGACAGGGTGCCCCTTCATGTTGCGGAATAGCTCCTTGAAGTCGTTCCTCTGCATGGGCAAAAGCTTCGATAGATATTTGTCTCGCTCCTCCGGAGCCTGCGAAAGAATCATGTCCTGCATTATCGGTATCCTGTCTTTCGCGAAGAACATATGCTCCGTGCGGCAAAGACCTATGCCCTCGGCACCGAACCTGTACGCTATTTGCGCTTCCCTCGGTGTGTCCGCGTTTGTTCTTATCCCGATCGTTCTGATGTCGTCCGTCCACTTCAATATGGAGGAGAATATCCTGTAGTTTTCGGACTCTTCCGGTTTCAACTGCCCTTCGACGACCTGTATGATGTCTGAAGGGATAACCGGCACATGGCCCGAATAAACTTTGCCTTCGAAGCCGTCGAGTGAAATGAACTCACCTTCTTTAACGATCACCCCGTCTGTTTCAAAGCGCCTGTTCTTTTCGTCTATATTGATGTTCTCGGCTCCGACGATACAAACCTTTCCCATCTGTCTGCCAACGACCGCGGCGTGGCTCGTTCTACCTCCCCGCGCCGTTAAAACCCCTTTGGATGCGGCCATTCCCTTAATGTCGTCGGCGCTCGTTTCCTTTCTCACCAGTATGGTGCTTCTACCTTCGCTGCTGAATTTCACCGCTGTATCGGCGTCGAGCGCCACTGCTCCGGAAACAGCTCCGGGAGACGCCGCGAGCCCGGTAGCTATTACCTGATGCCTCTCCTTCTCTGCGGGATTGAATATGGGAAACAGGAATTGCTCCAGGTGCTCGGGATCGATCCTCGAAATGGCCTCTTCCTTCGTGATCAATTTTTCCTTGACCATATCATAGGCGATCCTTAAGGCCGCAAGCCCGGTCCTCTTTCCGTTTCGCGTCTGAAGGAAGTAGAGCATTCCCCTCTCGATCGTGAACTCGAAGTCCTGCATATCCTTGAAATGCTTTTCTAGCGTGTTTGCTATCTTCGTAAGCTGAAGATAGACTTTCGGCAGCTCGCGCTTGAGCTCTTCTATGTGTTTGGGGGTTCTTATCCCCGCGACTAGGTCTTCACCCTGGGCGCTCATTAAACACTCGGCGTATAGCTTCTTCTCACCGCTAGCCGGGTCCCTCGTAAATCCTACTCCCGTTCCTGAGTCGTCGCTCATGTTCCCGAAGACCATGGCCTGTACGTTGGCCGCGGTACCTAAATCGTCGGGTATTCCGTACTGCTTTCTGTAGAATATGGCCCTCTCATTGTTCCATGAGAGGAATACAGCGCGTATAGCCATATGCATCTGGTCGAGCGGGCGCTGAGGAAACTCCGTCTTGGCTTTGTTCTTTACAAGCTGTTTTGATTTCTTGATGACTTCTTTTAGGATTTCGGGTGTAAGGTCGGAGTCGCTTTTTACCCCTTCCTTATTCTTTATCTCGGCGAAAATGTGTTCGAACTCTTCCTTATCTATGCCGAACACCACATCCGAAAACATCTCTATGAGCCTTCTGTAGGCATCCCAGACGAATACTGGATTGTCGGTTTTAGTCGAAAGACATTCGGCGATCTCATCGTTGAGTCCCAGGTTGAGAATCGTATCCATCATACCGGGCATTGAAAACTTCGCCCCTGAGCGCACGGATACAAGAAGCGGATTTCCGGGGTCGCCGAGCTTTTTGCCGATTAGCCTTTCGAGCTTTGACAGGCTAATCTCGATTTCTTTCAATATGTTTTCTGGAATATGTCTTTTATGCTTGTAGAATTCGGTGCAGGCATCTGTGCTTATTGTAAAGCCGGGCGGCACAGGTACACCTATTCTCGTCATTTCGGCAAGACCCGCGCCCTTTCCGCCCAGCAGGTCTTTCATGTTGCCTCTTCCTTCCGCTTTCCCGTTACCGAATAAAAATACGTATTTCTTCATAGCGGTATCCTTTTTAAAAAACTTTTTTGAACCTCCGATGAATTCGTGTACTGATGATTTATGTGCTTAGTTTGGAAAAATCCGCGATTTTAAAAAAGAGCTCCCTTATCTCTCGGAGCATCGAGAGTCTGTTCCTTCTGAGCTCGAGGTTTTCATCCATCACGAGCACGTTGTCGAAGAACTTGTCCACAGGCTCTTTTAATTCCTTCATAATGGAAAGGGATTCGGAGTAATTCCTGTCTATAATCTTCCGGCCCACTTTTTCACGAGTCTCCGTGAAGGATAAAAAGAGCTCCTTCTCAACAGGCTCGACCAGGAGGCTCTCTTTCACACCATCCTTGGGCTGCCCTTTTACTATATTCACTACACGCTTAAATGCAATCCCCAGAGAATCAAAACCGGGTGCCTTTCTGAATTCTGAAAGGGCTTCTATCTTCCTCTTCGCCTCGACCGGGTCGTCGAACCCGGCGCTTATCACGGCTTCCACGACGTCCTGGGGGAATCCGTCCGAGATCATGATGTTTCTGAACCTTTCTTTGATGAAGCCCGATACTTCGGCGAGTATGATACCCTGTGGGTCAGAAAACTTCCCGGCCATCTGATCGATTATGGTCTTGAGGCTTCCCCTGAGCAACTCGTTAATGTTCAGATGGTAATTTTTGTCTAGAATAATGTTTAATATCCCTATTGCCTGTCTTCTCAAGGCGTAGGGATCCGAGTTTCCGGTTGGCACGAGTCCCGAAATAAAGCACGCGGAAATAGTGTCCGCCTTGTCAGCGATGCTTAATACCGAGCCTATTGCGGTTTCGGGCAGGTCGGCTTCGCGTGAAGTCGGCTTGTACTGCTCTTCTATAGCCCGGGCGACTTCTTTTTTCTCCCCAGAGAGGAGCGCATAGTATCTGCCCATGATTCCCTGCAGCTCAGGGAACTCGAATATCATCTGCGTGGCTAGGTCCGCTTTCGAAAGCTCCGCTGCCCTTGTAATATCAGCATGCGGCTCAAGACCGAGCTCCCGGCCGATGTCTGTCGCGAGCTCCTTTAATCTTTCCATCTTATCTTGGTAAGTCCCCAGGTTAGAAAGGAAGACCATACCTTTGAGCTTATTGTTCTTCTCTATGAGCGGGGTACTCCTGTCTTCGTCGTAAAAGAAGCGCGCATCCGTGAACCTCGCCTTGATGACCCTCTCGTTTCCCTTCACCACGACCTGGCTGTCCTTTGCCTTGGTCCCGGCGACGAATATGAAATTATGTAGGAGCTTGCCGTCGTCCGATTTCGCAAATAAGGGGAAGTATTTCTGATGGTTTTTCATCACACTTATCAGGACTTCTTTCGGCAGCTCGAGGAACCGCTCCTCGAAGTTGCCTTTGAGGACTACCGGGTATTCGACGAGATGTGTGACAGTCTCTAAAAGCTCTTCGTCATTTAGCGCGGTCCCGCCTAGCTTATCTGCGAGCTCGTGAATCCCCTTTTCTATCAAACCCTTTCTTTCGTCCTGATTCAGTATCACAAAACCCTTCTCCAGCCCTTTCGCATAGTCGCTCCAGTCGGATACAGCAAATGACTTCGGGTTCATGAACCTGTGGCCATAGGATTTCCCCGAGCTTTTGACCTCCTCTACGTTGAAGTGAATCGTTTTACCTTTGTAGACAGCGAGTATCCACCTTATAGGCCTAGCGAATACCGTCTCGCCGTCGCCCCACTTCATCGATTTTCTAAAAGGTATTTCGGCAATGATCCTGGGCAGGATTTCTTTTAAGAGTTTTTCCGTTTTTTGACCCTTTATTTCTCTTATTACCGCGAGGAATTCACCCTTCTCCCGCTCGACCCTTACTAGCTCGCTCACGTCCACACCCTGGGATTTCGTGAACCCGATCGTTGCTTTTGTCGGGTTTCCCTTCTCGTCGAACGCTATCCTCACGGGTGGTCCGTAGGACTCCCTTGACTGGTCTTCCTGTTTATCGCTTAGGTCGGTGACACGAAGCGTCAGTCTTCTAGGCGTACCGAAGGACGAAATATTCCCGTAAGAGAGAGCGCTCTCGGCAAGCTCCCTGGATGCGATCTCCGACAGATTATCGATGGCATCCTTCATGAAACCCGCGGGGATTTCCTCTGTTCCGATCTCTAATATCAGCTCTTTTCCCATGGATTCTTTTTTGCGAGCGGGAAACCCATTTCCTTCCTTTCGAAGAGATATCCTTCGGCGCACATTTTCGCGAGTGCGCGCACCTTTCCGATGTACGACGCTCTCTCCGCAACTCCTATAGCCCCGCGCGCGTCCAGAAGGTTGAACGTGTGTGAGCATTTAAGGCAGTAATCGTAAGCGGGGAGCGGGAGCTTTTTCTCTATGAGCTTCCTGCACTCGGCCTCGAACATATCGAAGAGCTCTCGTAGCATCACCGGGTCAGATTCATGGAAGTTGTAGGTGGAGAATTCGAACTCGTCCCTGCGGTGAATCTCACCGTACGTAATGCCTTTCGTCCATTCGAGGTCGTAAACACTCTCCACGCTCTGCAGATACATTGCTATCCTCTCAGTCCCGTAAGTCAATTCAGCCGATACGGGCTTCAGGTTTATTCCGCCCGCCTGCTGGAAATATGTAAATTGTGTAATCTCCATACCATCGAGCCACACTTCCCAGCCGAGTCCCCACGCGCCCAGGGTCGGGGATTCCCAGTCGTCCTCGACGAACCTCATATCGTGCGCGAGAGGATCTATGCCAAGATACCTCAGGCTGTCTAGGTATAGCTCCTGTATATTTTTCGGGGAGGGCTTTATTATTACCTGGAATTGGTAGTAGTGCTGAAGCCTGTTCGGGTTCTCACCGTATCTCCCGTCCGTAGGGCGCCTCGAGGGCTCGACGTACGCGACGTACCAGGGCTCGGGGCCGAGGCACCTCAGAAAAGTAGCCGGATGGAACGTCCCCGCCCCCTTTTCGAGATCGTAAGGCTGCATTATAATGCAGCCCTTTTTAGCCCAGTAGCTCTGGAGAGATAGTATCAATTCCTGAAAGGTCATCTATTGTCCTTCAGCCCGGAAAATTAGAGGGACAATAATACCATTAATTATATTTTTTGGAAATCAGAGAGTATTAAATATCATGCCCCGGTGGGGCACAGTAAAGTGTCGAATTGACATTCGGGAAACTGTAGCACATTCTTTCCCCCCGGGGTTGCGACACGTCCAATTCGTAGACAAAAACCCCCTCTCAGGTATCTTTCCAGTTCGTCATGGCTAAGACCACATATAAGGGCTCGGGAGTCGATATAGACGCCGGGAACCTCTTTGTCGACCTGATAAAACCGCTTGCCGCATCCACTCTGAATAAACATGTACTCGGAAAGATAGGCGGCTTTTCGGGCGCTTACGAGCTGCACCTGAAGAAATACAAGAGGCCCGTCCTCGTTGCCGCGGCTGACGGTGTAGGGACGAAGCTCAAGATAGCTTTCATGACAGGGAGACTCGACACTGTAGGTATTGACCTCGTTGCGATGAACGTGAACGACATCTTAGCGTGCGGAGCGGACCCGCTTTTCTTCCTCGATTATATCGCCACATCCAAGCTCAATCCTGATGAAGGGGCCGAGATTATTAAGGGCATTGTGAAAGGCTGCAAAGATGCCGGATGCGCCCTTCTCGGCGGTGAAACGGCCGAGATGCCGGGTTTCTACAGACGTGACGAATTCGATCTCGCCGGGTTCGCCGTAGGTATTGTGGACAGGGATGAGATATTAGACGGCTCGGAAGTTGTTACCGGAGACGTAGTCATTGGGCTCGCATCGAGCGGGCTTCATTCAAACGGTTATTCGCTTGCGAGAAAGGTGCTGCTCGAAAAGAAAAGATACAGGCTCGGAGATTCGCCCGCGCCGTTGTCTCGTGCTCTTGCCGACGAGCTTCTCGAGCCCACAAGAATATATGTGAGAACCGTTCAAAAACTGAGGAAGGAATTCCGCATAAGGGCTATTGCCCACATAACGGGCGGGGGACTCCTTGAAAATATACCGAGAGTAATTCCTAAAAAATATTCGGCGATACTGGACTCTTCGAAATGGAAGCTTCCGGCTATAATGGAGCTCATCGAAAATGAAGGGCGTATGGATAAGGAAGAAATGTGGAGGACGTTTAACTGCGGGGTAGGGCTCGTGCTCGTCGTGCCCGCCGATGATGCAGGCAGCATATTAAAGAGACTTCGTCAGCTTAGGGAAAAGGCTTATGCGATAGGGGAGATAGGGAGAAGGGGGCGAGGGCAATACGGTGTGATTATCCGCTGACGCTTGAGATTTCCTCTCCGGGACTTATCTTATGAACCCGCCGAATTGATAGATGAAAGTAGCCTTGATATTAAGTTGTTCAAGCGACCCCCAGCCTTCCGGAAAAGGAGAGTACGGGGCCGCAGCCCTGATAGCCCTTATAGCTTCGTTGTCGAGACGCACGTATCCGGATGAGCTCAATAGCTGAATGTTCGCGAGTTCACCGTTACGTTTTATAGTGAAAATAAGGAACAGCTGTCCCTCCTCACCACGGTTACGCGACTCTTCCGGATAATTCCATACTCCCTCTATCTGGCTCTTTAGCTTTGCGAAATAAGATAGATATTTAAATTCGGTTGTGCTCAGCTCTACAGTATCTTCCCTTTTGTTGACGTCCCTGTCTCCGAGATAATCCTGACCCTGAGAAGCTGAAGGGAATGATCTGGGCACATTACTGAAAAGGTCTTCTCTCGATATATTGGGCACAGGTTTGCTCTGGCTGTTCCCGGATTTTGTTCCGCTGGTGCTTTCCTTATATTGTTCCTTCGGTAATGACGCGAGCGTTTTATTCCTGATGCTTTTCTCACTCACTACGGCTTGCCCGGTCTTCTCCTGTTTCGGTCTTTTGGCTACTTTAGTTTCGGGCTGCTTTGTGGACTTTTTGGGTTCCTGCTTTTTATTTTCCTGTATGGGTTTTTGAGGTGTCGCCGGCTTTGGCGGAGGGGGTATATTTGCCGACCTCTTCGTGAACTCGTCTCTGGTTTTTTCTTCCTCGGCGATGTGCGATCTTTCTGCGAGCCGCTTGGTGTTCTCGGGCGGCTTCGTTTCCTTTTCCTTTGGTACGGGCAGCTCGGTTATATCGATATATTGGGGCTCTTTCTTTTGATTTTTCGGCAGCTTATCAAGGTATTCGTACTGGTAAACCAAAATCAGGGCCAGTAATAACAAATGAAAGAATATTGAGCCTATTACAAAGGGCAGGATCGGTTTCTTTCTGGGTTTCTTTAAATGCTTCAGTCTGATCCGCTTCACTTAGTTATAAGGATACCACTCTTGTTTCTAATTTCTATTTTGGCTGGTTGCTTTTCCTTCATAGTTTATAAAAAACTTTAATATTGCCGAGTTGAAGCCGACGGGTCCTTCTACGTCAGTGAGCATAACGTTATCGAGCCGGAGCCGCTTTTCGTATATTCCGCTCTTCTTCATGACCTGCACCGGGAAATCGACTGCTTTCAGCATCGGGAGGTCGTTCAGGCTGTCCCCGATCCCGATCGTTTTAACGAGCGGCGTTTCCTTCTTGTACAATTCTGTTACTGTCTTGACTGCTTTGCCCTTATCGTTATTCCCGAGTATATGATGGAACCTGCTTCCCTGCGTGTGGGCATACCCCTTCTCTTTTATTTTGTTGATAACTGTCTCAACCTCGGTTTCGTCACCATCGACAAGGAAAGGCTCGCTATAACTCCTATCCCCGGCCAGCCTCGCGGATTCACGATCGAGTCCTGTGGATTCCATTATCTCGGATATGGACATGTCGGATACCCCCCTTATGTCTATCCCCGTCTCCTTAACCACGGATTCAAGCACACCCCTGAGCGTTTCCCGAGGAGTCCCGGGATCGATTACATAGTATCCGTTTAATTCTCTATCGTAATGAAATTTGTGTGTGAAATACCTTTCCGGTATGAATATGCCGCCTCCGTTCTCCGATATGAACGGGTCGTTAATCCCGATGAGCGGTCTCAGTCTCTCTATCTCGCCGCAGGATTTGCTCGTACAGATAATGAGTGGGATTTTTTTCTTTCAGCAGGCGAATCGCGGGTAGCGCGGGTTCGAATGAACATGTATCGTGGTCGAGAAGCGTGCCATCCAGATCGGAGAATACCAGGAATTTATTCTGTATTGTCCTTATCAACCGCTTCTTTTAACATATCGAGAATATCGTGAATGGCTGAGGTTGCCCTGCTACAGTTCGGGATAAGAGGTGAGCCGAGATGGGCTTCGAGATATTGCCTGCTCGCCATCATTATACCTTTGGCGAATGTCTCGACGGCGATTGCTTCTGAGTGTCTGTCGAAAAATAAAGAGTTGATCGCCGCATCGTCTTCGTACATCTTTATAGTATCCTGGGCTATTTTAAATACGTAACCAGAAGCGTATTAAGGGTGTTCTCCGAGAATGTCACGCCTTCTGACGACAGTGTTCTGAAGAGCGACTTCGATATATCAGCGCACATTTTAAGCAGTCCCCCGGTCTGGTCGTCTGGCGACACCTCCTGATGCTCATGCTCGTAGTTATCAGCGAGATCGACCTGGCATAACCTCTTGAGCGATACGTTTCTGAATACCTCGGCCAGTAAGCCTACTTCGAGTCCCCAATCCGAGGGTATCCTGTTGACTCTCACGAGGTCTGTTTTCATGGAGAACTCCCCGGCGAGCGGCTACCTGAAGCCGTCCAGATATACGAGAAACGGGAGGTGTCCGAAAATCTTTTTGAGAGCCCTTATTACAGGCGATATAAAAAGCCTCGTCACTCTTCCGTACATCCTGTCCGTTACCCTGGAGTAATAACCCTTACAGAATTCGTAGTCCATGTTCGGGCTTGCTATCGGATAGCATAGACGTGCGAGGAGTTCGCGGCTGTACGTAAGGATATCACAGTCATGCTTACTATTACTTCGCTCTTCCCCTCTGCCAGGATGTAACCATATGCGATCCAGGCTGCTCTCCCTTTCCCCGGCTCTCCGATTTCGAGGCCGTTTTCCTTTAACAGATTAAAAATAGAAGTCATCCTTTCCCCGTCGTCCCATATGATCTTATAGTTATTAGGAAGGACCGAGAAGTACTCCTGAGCGAGACTGAATTCGTCTTCGTTCGCTCTCCCCAGGGTTGTCACTATCTCATTGAGGTAAGTGACCTCTTTCAATTTTTTCAGAATACCTTTAAGAGCTTTCCTGCTCAGCTCCGAATAAAGACAGGGAAGCACGAGCGCTATCGGCCGCGACTGGCAGAACTCCTGAAGTTGCTCTTCCGGCTGATCTACATTGTTCCTGTTGAGTCTGTGGAGTGTCGAGAAGGTTTCGGTATGATAAAAACCTCCCATGTCGTTCACCTCCAGGCAAAAACTATAAATAATATCATAAGGGTATAAGAGCTCATATTTGTTCGTACTCTCATGCAGGGCGATGATGCGGAATAGAAATTGAAAGGTGCGTTTCGTATATCGATCTTCCCGTTGCCGGACATGAAAAATTTATCAGAGCCGTTCTGGGAGGTCTTTTCTCAGCTTCTCTAGGAAACCGTAGTTAGTGAGGTCGAGGCTTATCGGCGTGATGGAGACGTATCCGTCTCTCACAGCCGTTATATCCGAGTTCTCTATGTCGAGTGATCCCAATTCATACCCGCCTATCCAGTAATATTTCTTCCCCCTCGGATCCACTTTTTCGACGACAGGCTCTCCGTAGACCCGCTTTCCCTGTCTTGTCACCATAATTCCCTTTATCTCCTGAACGGACAGGTTAGGTATGTTAACGTTCAGTATCGTATCCTGTGGGAGCTTCTTCTCCAGTACATGGCCCGCTATCAAGTACGAATAGCAAGAAGCTGTCTCGAAGTTGAAATTGACCTTGGTCGCGAGGGATATCGCGACAGAGGGTATACCGAGGAGCGCGCCCTCCATGGCCGCGCTTACAGTGCCCGAATAGGTGATATCGTCTCCCAGGTTTTCCCCCTTGTTGATACCGGATACTACGAGATCGGGTTTCCTATCCTTGAGGATTCCGTTCACCGCGATGTTGATGCAGTCGGTCGGTGTCCCGTCCACGGTGTAAATATAGTCCGATATCTTTTCGATCCTGAGCGGTCGGTATAGGCTAAGCGAGTGGCTAACGGCGCTCTGATCCCTGTCGGGGGCGACTACGAAAACCTCCCCGAAGGCTTTCAAGGTTTCGTGCAGCTTGTGAAGCCCTTCCGAATTTATTCCGTCGTCGTTTGAGATGAGAATCCTTGGAGACATGTTTTCTTAACCGATTGAAAGGAAGCTAGGGATTTAGCAATACAAAATACCCAAATAACCGGGACGGGCAAGTTTTCTTTATAATTCTTCGACTTGAGCGTCGGATAACCGAATCTTAATTTATGGTCGGGGTGGCCGGACTCGAACCGGCGACCCTCGGCACCCCATGCCGATGCGCTACCAAGCTGCGCTACACCCCGTATGTGTACATGGAAATTTATAATGGAAAACAAGGAAAGGCGAATACTTAACCGAGGTTCTGCTTAATCGATTTCAATTCACCGAGTATTTCATGCAGCAAAACGTTTACTTTAGTACTGACCCGCTTCTGATTGGATTCTTCTTTAAGCTTTTTCTTTGCACCAGCAATCGTAAAGCTCTGCTCATAAAGCATATTCTTGATTTTTAATATTGTGTGTATGGCTTCGCGGTCGTAAAGTCTCTGAGATTTTCTTCTGATCGGAGTGATTTCCTCGAATTCACTTTCCCAGTACCTTAAGACATAAGGCTTTATACCGGTGAAATCACTCACTTCTCCGATTCTGAAATATATCTTGTCAGGAAGATTTACTTCAGCTTTATTTTGCAACATAAATTAAAAATTAGACCACTTTGGTTTAATTGTCAAGTATTGATTGATATGTATTTCATATAGATATAAGGCAGGTAGGGAATATGTTTAATATTCTTGTTCATTGTCCCGAATATTTTGTAGTTTCTTCAGGCAATGTCGGTTAATAAGGGTGGAACCGGGAGATGGCTCCCAGGGCCCTCTCGGCTGTAAACTGCTTCTTTTGTGATTTTTGTATGTTTTCCCCGACCGGGGGGAAGAGCCCGAAGTTGATATTCATAGGCTGAAAGTTTATTATGCGACGGTCGGTAATATATCCGATGAGAGAGCCGATAGCAGTCTCCCTCGAGGGGATGAGAGGGGCTTTACCCAGAGAAACCCTAGCCGCGTTTATACCGGCGATAATGCCCATCGCGGCTGATTCGGCATAGCCTTCGACTCCCACTATCTGCCCTGCAAAGAATATCAGGTCTTTGTCGTTTAGCTGCAGGGTCGGACGCAGGAGTCTTGGGGAGTTGATGAACGTATTTCTGTGGACACTGCCGTACCTCGCGAATTCGGCGCGCTCCAGGCCCGGTATCATCCTGAACACGCGCTTCTGCTCAGGATACTTTAGCTTGGTTTGAAATCCCACCATGTTGTACATCGAGTAATTCGTGTTTTCTGACCTCAGCTGCACGACTGCGAATGGTGTTTTTCCCGTGCGCGGGTGTCGCAGTCCCACGGGGCGTGCGGGCCCGAACCTTAGCGTATCTTTGCCCCGATCCGCTATTACTTCGACGGGAAGACAGCTTTCGAAGTAGATGCCTGCTTCGAAGTCCCTGGTCTCTATTTTGTCAGCCTTATTTAACTCACCTACTAGAAGGTAATATTCCTCTTTATTCATGGGACAGTTCAGGTAATCGCCCTCGTCTTCGTCCCCGTTTTCATACCTCGACGCCCTGTAAACCCTTTCGTAATTGATTGAGTCGCCGTCGATTATCGGCGCAATAGCGTCGTAGAAATAGAGGTGCTTGGAATTGGATAATCTCCCGATGTCTTCCGAGAGGGACTCCGACGTGAGCGGTCCCGTAGCAATTATCAGCGGCGCGTCCGGAGAGTCGGGGATTACGCTTAATTCTTCTCTTATAATCTCGACATTCGGATTCGTTGCCAGCTTTTCTGTTATATATTGTGCGAAGCCGGCACGGTCGACGGCGAGCGCTTTACCCGCCGGCACACGGTTCATGTCGGCTGCCTCCATAACTAAAGAGCCCAGGCGTCTCATTTCCACTTTCAATATTCCGCTCGCGTTATCGAGTGAATCCGACTTCAGCGAATTACTGCACACGAGCTCCCCAAGATCACCCGAATTGTGTGCCGGAGAAGATTTGAGCGGTCGCATCTCGAATAGTTTGACCTTTAAACCGAATTTAGATATTTGATTCGCCGCTTCGGAGCCTGCGAGCCCTCCGCCTGCTACAATAATGGATTCCTTTGATGTCATCCCCCTTATTCTACCTGAACAGACGTTTATCATTTATGCGCGGCTATATGGTGATTGTTATAGGTAAATGGAATTGAAATATCGGACCGAGCCGTATGCTATTTTTCACACGACATTGTATATGATATGTGTAAAAAATCCCACCTAAGTTGATTCTCCGCGTCCTGTGACAATTTAAGTCTTAGTTATACAATATTCGTCATATCAAAACTCAGCGATAACCGCGGGTTACGTGGTCCTCTCGAGAAATTATTGTAATTTTAGTGACTTATGAAGTAGTCAGGTGCTGTTGGTTCAATGGCATATATTTTGCTAATTTATTTTGAGTATTATCTAACTGAGTCGGATTGACTTGAAAGGGGAATAACAGTATAACGTGTCATTGGACATTGCGTTAATTGTAGGAGAATGAGCAAGGTTCTTGAAAGGATAGGGCGCAAAATTAATTACATTAATTATAATGGAATGATGGTCGCATCCCGTGAAGGATCTGGTGGCGGGGAGGCATGGTTCAGTGGAAGTTTTTTAAATTCGAGCCTATCCGACAGTCTTTTATCCGTCCTATAGTCCTGCAAGAACGTTATATCGGTTGATAGAGACAGGAAGAAATGATATTTGTGACGGTCTGTACTATAAAGCTTTTCGGGAGTTCAAGAGATTGATATGAAGGAGCAACGAGTCAGCGCACAGATGGGCGACATATTGATCAAGGAAGACGTAATTAACCTTGATCAGCTGAAAACGGCCCTACTGGAGCAAAGGCAAACGGGGAAAAGGTTGGGGGAAACTCTCCTCAATCTGGGCTATATCGACGAGCACCAGCTAGTCGCATATCTGAGCAAACAATACGGAGTACCTGCAATCAATCTCGACCAGTTCGCAATTTCTTTGGATGTGCTGAAGACAGTTACGAGAGAGACCGCGATCAAACACAAGCTCGTCCCGATAAATAAATCCGGGTCGACTCTCGTAGTGGCTATGTCCGATCCGTCGAATATATTTGCGGTCGATGACCTCAAGTTTGCAACCGGCAATAACATCGAAGTCGTCGTAACATCTGAAAGGTCCATAAGAAATACTATAGAGAGGGTCTACGGCTCACAGAAGGAATGGGAGGACGCAAAGAAAGCGCATGAGAGCACTGCCGCTGTGGACAGGCTCATGGGAGATCTCGACGATTTCCTGATCGAGCTCAGCGGAGAAGAACGTATAGATACAAATGATCTGGAAAAGGCATCGGAAGAGGCTCCTGTCATCAAATTGGTCAACCACCTCCTTATGGACTCGATCAGAAAAGCGGCGAGCGATATACATATCGAACCTTACGAGAAGGAGCTCCGTGTCAGGTACAGAATAGACGGCGTCCTCTACAATATCATGCGGCCGCCTTACAAGCTTATGAACGCGGTCTCATCGAGGATAAAGGTCATGTCCAGCCTCGACATCGCGGAAAGGAGGCTTCCTCAAGACGGACGTATCAAGGTTAAGCTCGGCAAGAATAAGACCATGGAATACAGGGTTTCTGTAATTCCGACACTTTTCGGAGAAAAGGTCGTTATGAGGATACTCGACAAGGAGTCTCTCCAGCTCGACCTGACCAAGCTCGGATTCTCCCAAGAACAGCTCGAAGTATTCAGGAGATCGATCTATAATCCTTACGGTATGGTATTGATTACCGGTCCAACGGGAAGTGGTAAGACCACCACTCTATATTCGAGCCTTATGGATTTGAACCGCACCGATGTGAACATCTCGACGGCCGAAGACCCCGTAGAGTATAGTCTGGCTGGAGTAAATCAGGTACAGGTACACGAAGAGATCGGCCTCACGTTCGCTTCGTGTCTCAGATCGTTTCTGAGGCAGGATCCAGACATTATACTGGTAGGCGAGATCAGGGATTACGAGACTGCGGAGATAGCAATAAAATCAGCTCTGACCGGTCACCTCGTTCTCTCGACCCTTCATACGAACGATGCCCCGTCCACCATAACGAGGCTCCTGAACATGGGAGTCGAGCCCTTCCTTGTAACAGCGTCACTTAATGCAATCGTTGCACAGCGCCTGGTAAGGGTTGTTTGCCCGGATTGCAGGCATGAAACGGAAGTTGCGCCCCAGGTGCTGATAGATCTCGGAGTGCCTCCGAAAGAAGTAGCCGATTATGTGATATATAAAGGCAGGGGCGAGGATTGCAAGTTGTGCTCCGGGACGGGCTATAAGGGGAGGCTGGCCGTCTTCGAAGTTATGGAATTAAATGACGAGATTAAGGAGTTCATTCTAAGCGGCGCTTCCGCCATGGAAATCAAGCGTGAGGCGATCAGGCAGGGAATGAGGACTCTCAGACAAAGCGCTCTTCAGACGCTTAAGCAGGGCGTAACCTCTATTGAAGAGGTTGTGAGGAATACCGCAGCCGACAATTAAGGGGAGGAGATTATTTTGTCTATCGCTATAGATAAACTGTTGAAACTCGTGGTCGATAACGGCGCCTCGGACTTGCACATCACGGCAGGCGTGCCGCCGATGCTGAGGATCGACGGCAAACTGGTCCCTGTCAAACATCCCCTGCTCACACCCGCCGACACGAAAGATATTTGCTACGGTGTGCTTACTGATATGCAAAAGCACCGATTCGAGGAGAACTGGGAGCTCGATTTCTCTTTCGGAATGGAGAACCTGGGGCGGTTCCGCGGAAATATTTTTACTCAGAAGGGTGCAGTGGCAGGTGCTTTCAGGCTCCTTCCTTTTGTACTCAAGAGTTTTCGGGAACTGGGGCTTCCGGCAGTACTCGCCGACCTTGCAAGGAAGCCGAGGGGGTTGATCGTAATTACCGGGCCCACCGGCTCGGGTAAAACGACGACTCTGGCCAGTGTCGTAGACCAGATAAATAAGGAGCGTCATGAACACATAGTTACGATCGAAGATCCGATAGAATACGTATTCGATCACAAGAACTGCATAGTCAATCAGAGGGAGGTCGGGAGCGACACCAAGAGTTTCGCAAATGCGCTGAAAAGCGTTTTAAGGGAAGACCCCGATGTGGTTCTTATAGGAGAAATGAGGGACCTCGAGACGATCAAGATAGCCCTCACGCTTTCCGAGACGGGACACCTCACTCTAGCCACGCTCCATACGAACACGGCCGTTCAGACCATTAACCGAATAATAGATGTCTTCCCGCCCCACGAGCAGTCTCAGGTGAGGGCGCAGCTTTCATTCATTCTTGAAGGGATTCTATGTCAGACCCTAATTCCTAAAATAGGCGGCGGGCGCGTGCTCGCGGTCGAGGTGCTTGTACCCAACCCTGCGATCAGGAACCTCATACGCGAAGACAAAGTGCATCAGATCTATTCGCAGCAGCAGATCGGACAGGAAAAATGGAAAATGCAGACCCTCAACCAGAGCCTTACCGACTTATATCTTAGGGGGCTTATTACGTTCGAGGACGCGCTCGGAAAATCTCAGGAGCAGGAAGAAATAAAAAGGATGATAAGCGAACGCTCTTCCCCGGGTGGCTCCAAAGAAAGGGTTGGGAGGTAACGATTGTCGCATAAGAGAGTGACCGGGAACGCGCTGTTTATAAAAGGGAGGAATCAGTTATGCCTGTATTCGTTTGGCATGGAAAGATGGGCGGAGCGATAAAGAAGGGGGAGATGGAAGCTCCCAGTAAGTCCGCTGTCCTGGCCCGTCTAAGGCAGATGCAGATACAGCCCATCCCTAACAGGATTAAAGAAAAGGGGAAGCTGTTCGGTCTGGACTTTGCGTTTGGCAGCGTGAGCACCAGGGACCTTGTCATATTCACGAGACAGCTCTCGACGATGATAGATGCGGGTCTCCCTCTCGTCAGGTCGCTCGATATTATTGCATCACAGCATCAGAACAAAAAATTCAAACAGATTATTAACAGAGTAAAAGAGGATGTGGAGGCGGGTTCCACATTTGCGGATTCCCTCGCCAAGCACCCAAAGGTTTTCAGTAACCTCTACGCACAGCTAATTAAGGCCGGCGAGGCCGGCGGCGTAATGGACGTGATGCTCCAGAGGCTTGCCAGTTATCTCGAAAAAATGGATTCCATAAAAAGAAAAATCAAAGGAGCCATGATCTACCCTGCAATTGTCATCAGCGTTTCGGTGCTCGTTCTGGCTATAGTCATAATATTCGTCGTCCCGGTGTTCGCCGAGATGTTCAAAGACATGGGAACGAAACTGCCCACTTTGACGCAAGTGGTTGTCGATATAAGTTACTTCGTGAGACAAAACATTCTGTATATATTAATTGTAATCGCTATGATGTTTTTCCTCATCGGCTTCATCTACAACAAGTCCTTCAGGGCGAGAAGAATATTCGATGCGTTTTTACTCAAACTCTGGCTCGTCGGGCCGTTGATGCTGAAGACTATCATTGCAAGGTTCTGCCGTACCCTCGCCACACTTACGGCGGGCGGTATCGCTATATTGGACGGACTCGAGATCACGGCGAAAGCCTCAGGCAACATCATTACCCAGGAAGCCATAATTGAAGCGAGGAAAGGGGTGAGCGAGGGGCAAACCCTGGCGGAGCCACTGGCCACATGGCCTAAGCTCTTCCCGCCAATGGTCGTACAGATGATCTCTGTAGGTGAGCAGACGGGTGCTCTTGAGGATATGCTCAATAAAATAGCCGACTTCTATGAGGAAGAGGTGGACATAGCGGTCGCGTCTCTCCTGTCGGCGATGGAGCCGATAATGATAACTGTCTTAGGCGCTACGGTCGGCGTGATCGTTGTGTCTATGTATCTGCCGATGTTCAAGCTGATATCGGCGATGTCCAATTAATACTCTGACTGAATAAGGGTGTTTAACTTACCCGCACTCTTATGAATTTATTGTTATAATGGTAGATTCTTACTCTTGCGGCAATGGAGCTGTAGGTATAGTCTTAATGCAGATATGAAAGTTCTTCAGGGCCCGGACGCCGGGCTAAAGAGCTCAATAGTATTAAGGGTGATCTTCACGACCGTCCTCCTGGGGTCGGGCGCTGTGATATACTACGGAAGAGGCGTAAGGAAGGAAGCCTTCTATCTGGCTGTAATAGTTGCCTTCATTTATTTTATAAGCCTCGTCACGCTTCTCCTTCAATCGTTCTATCAGCGGTATCCCAAAATCTTCAAGGTCACACAGCTCGTCTTCGATATCGTTCTCACCTCTATCGTGATATACATTACGGGCGGGAAGTCCAGCCCTTTTATATTTTTATACGTGCTGATAATTATTTATTCGAGCATAATGCTCACGAAGACAGCGAGCTATATTGCGGCGTTCGTTTCGGGTCTTGTTTACGTATTGATCGTATTTTATCAAATACGAAGTGCAATACCCCAGTCTTACGGTCAGACTTTCTGGAGCACGGTCTCTCAATGGGGAGAAATAGGGCTGGTTTCGACTTATTTCCACCTGACGGGGTTCCTGCTCGTTTCGATTCTAGCGGGCTATCTCTCCGAGAGATTCAGGAGGACGGGCAGGGAGCTCGGTGAGAGTGAAAGAACTCTGCGTATACTTCAGAACCTTCATGAGAATATACTGCAAAGTCTGACGAGCGGCGTAGTTACCCTGGACCTGCACGGGAAAATAATTTCGGTTAACAGAACCGGGCTAGAGATTCTGGGCATAAATAGTGAGGACCAAATACTGGGCAAAGACTTAAGCAATCTTATGAAAGGACTTTATATAGAGGATCTCGTATCGAAAAAAAGGGAGCAGATGATCTACTCGGCGCCCGACGGCAGAAAGGTCACGATCGGCTTTTCCTCCTCCGATCTCAAAGATACCGAAGAAAAAACCCAGGGTTACATAATGATATTTCAGGATCTCACGGAGGTGAAGGAGCTTGAAGACCGTCTGAAAAGCTCTGAAAAAATGGCGCTTCTCGGTCAGCTGGCCGCAGGTCTGGCTCATGAGCTCAGGAATCCGCTCTCGGCAATAAGCGGAGCGGTCGAGATCCTGGGCGGCGACGTAAAACCGACCGAAGAAAATCTGAGACTCGTCAGAATGGCTTCTCAGGAGGTGGAGAGGCTAAATTTGCTCGTTGAGGATTTTCTTATTCTGACTATGCCCATTAAGAAGCTTACATCGCTCGTTGACATCGGCCGGATCATATCGGACACAATAGAATCGTTTACAAAGACCATTAGGCGTGGAAACATAGAAATCGAGAACCAGGTCGAAAAAGGGATATATGTACAGGCGGATTCCTACCGGCTGAAACAGGCAATGTGGAACCTGCTGCTCAACTCCGTCGATGCCATGCCCATAGGAGGCCTCATCGTGGTCAAGTCCAAGACCGAAGACGGCAATGTCGTGATAGAGATATCGGATGAGGGCAAAGGAATAGACGAGAACTTCATATCCAGGATATTCGACCCCTTTTTTACTACCAAGGAAGTTGGTACTGGGCTGGGTCTTGCAATTGTACAAAAAGTTATAGAAAGTTATAATGGAAAGATTAACGTGATGAGCTCGCGGGAGAATGGAGCGACTTTTGTTATTACATTACCTAGATTTGAAGAAATGACTGCCGATGCCATACACTGAACCACTTCCGGAGGTCCTAGATGGGGCAGAATGACAGCACCATTTTAGTCGTTGATGACGAACCGGGTATGAGGG
>JBIOKC010000010.1:0-29051 GCA_044451425.1 Thermodesulfobacteriota bacterium | reverse complement strand
TACAATGCGTGCAGTATTGAAGCGTTTCACGAAGAGCCCTTTAACCGGCGCTTTGACAGGAGCTATAAGCACTGCAATCCTTCAGGCATCCGGCATTACTACGGTTGCCGCAGTGGGTTTCGTAGGCGCAGGGTTAATAACGTTCCCGGAAGCCCTTGGAATAATATTCGGGGCCAATATAGGCACCACTTTTAAAGGCTGGATCATTGCCCTGCTGGGATTCAAACTGAGCCTCGGGAATGTATTTTTGCCTATCGTATTCATAGGAGCCATTCTCCGCCTTTTGTCAAAAGGGCGTTTGGCGACTGTCGGATATTCGATTGCGGGCTTCGGACTCGTTTTCGTAGGTCTTACATTCATGCAGGAAACCATGAGTGCCCTGCACGGTTTCGTTTCGTTTAAATATCTACCCGCCGATACGCTTTCAGGCAGGTTATTGCTAGTCGCTCTGGGATTAGTATTTACAGTCATAACACAATCATCTAGCGTGAGTGTCGCGGCTGCCTTGACCGCATTATATGCAGATATAATCAATTTTAATCAGGCCGCCGCTCTTGTAATCGGAATGGATTTGGGCACAACTTCAACAGCAGCAATGGCGACAATAGGCGGCTCGGTCGGAGTGAGAAGGACGGGTTTTTCTCATGTTATATTCAACCTTTTAACGTCACTCCTGGCTCTTGTATTAATAAATCCGTTCACATGGGTTTGGAATTATTTCTCCCACGGTGAGCTTGTCAAAAACGTGGAAATCGCACTCGTTGCGTTTCACACATGCTTTAATACTCTGGGCGTAATCATGATACTGCCTTTCACTAACCAATTCGCCCGTTTCATGGAAAAATTAATTCCCGAAAGAGCTTCTGTTTATACACGAAAACTAGATAGTGTTCTATTGGAAGATACGGATCTTGCGATGAACGCCGTGCAATCCACCATAAGCACATTATCTATCGCGCTGTTCTCACACGTGAACGCTATTCTAGGCGATACGCAAATAGGCGCATGGGCTGATCTTGACGAGCTTCAATCCGCACTTAATGACACTCATGCCTACGCCGATCGTATTAAACCCAAATCGGCAGAGGGTGCTGAATGGGAACGGTTATTGAATATTTTTCACACACTGGACCACCTGCAGCGGCTTCATGAAAGATGTGAAGAGGATGAGGAGCGTGCCATAACCGCGAGAGACACTGCGGAGCTCGCAGAAGAATGCAGTCTGCTTATAAACAGCATAGGTAGTATCATCAATGATATTGAAGCCAATAACTGGCTTAAGGCCGCAGAGAAAGCAAAGGATACCGCCGCAAAAATACACATCAAAGTCAGACCTTACAGAAGGAGTGTGGTGGTCGGGATTGCAGGCGGCACGTTCGATGTATATCTTGGCACCGGCAAGCTGGAAGCGATCAGATGGTTAAGACGCGTCAGCAAGCACATTGAAAGGATAACGGAACACGTTCAATTGTCCGTGCAGGCCAGCGGGAAATAACTTAAACGATAGGCACTATTATCAAGATACTGGTTCGAATCGAGCAGGGGCTACTGTACAACGTAGATTTCATGACATTAAATGTGAAATGTGGGAGAAAAACTTGAATTATAAATCATTGATCAAGATTCATCGTCTGCAATATAGAACTTATGATGCTATTAAAAGAATCAAATCTATCCCGATTGTCAGTTGAGCAGGACGAGTCCATATCATTATGTTTCGTTTATTCTACTTTTCTCATTGCTACGGTTTTTGCTACGATACTACTTTCATTTTAACACATATAGGCACACATTGGCACTAGTGTTAAAAATACAAAATGCGAGAAATCCCCTATAAATAGGGCATTTCCGCAACTCTACTCAGGTATACTCAAATAGCCACAAAATTGTTAAATAGGATTCTATATCGCGTTCCCCGTATCCGGCGGGAAGAACGCGGCTCCCGGGTCGCGGCCGGGCACGGTTTAAATATTCATTAGCACGTCGAAGCTTCCGATGTTCGCTTTAGCGGCCAGACCGTTCTTCCAGCAAATATCCCTCGCCGGTCCCTGCAATTCCTTAGGTACCATGAGGGTCAATTTTGCGCCGAGCTCGGAGAGGTCCTTCCATTTGGGAATTCTTTCGGTGTTAATTGTCTCCCTTGTTTCTACCTCGACTATCTGAATGACTTGCCCGTAATTGACTATGACTATATCAGGGTATTTTCCTTTGAAATCGAAATTTTTCTCTTCGCCGGGATTGATGTGCACTTCGCTGTAGAGCCTCGAATATTTCTCGTGTATTTTCCTTATGACCCAATCATGTAGGAACTGTTCATCCGTTGATCTTGCCATATCTTTCCCCCCACATGAGTTTGGTCTTGAGGATAGTGAAATAGTCTCTGAAGGGCGACTTTATTAGCTTTACGATCGTTTCTGATTTTCTGACTTCGATTGTATCTCCCGTCTTGAGCCTGATTCCAATCTGTCCGTCGAGTGTAAGGTATGTGTCGGGCTCCTGAGTGGTTATCTTTATTTCGACCTTCATCTCGTTTGACACCACGAGAGGCCTATTCGTAAGCGTATGAGGGCATATCGGCGTGATTATGGTGACCGGCAGAGTGGGATGAACTATCGGTCCTCCCGCGGACAATGAATAAGCGGTAGAGCCTGTGGGCGTCGAGAGAATGATGCCGTCTGCCTTATACGTCGTTACGTGTGAGCCTTCTATGTAGATTTCGAGGTCTATTATTCTGGCTACAGCCTCTTTGTTGATTACGACGTCGTTTAAGACTTCGTACTGCTTTGCCTTGGCCGAGCCTCTCCGCAGTATCGTCCTAAGCATCTGCCGGTTCTCGATTTCATAATCGCCGCTCAATATCCTCTCCATCATCGGATAAATCTCGTCTACGGTTATCTCCGTCAGAAACCCGAGTCCTCCGAGGTTTACTCCTAGGATTGGAGTGCCGTGCTCGCAGGCGAGCCGGGCAACGCCCAGGAACGATCCGTCTCCACCGAAGACGAGTATTATGTCCACGAGTTTCGGGATTTCCCGGGCTGGCCGGGAATTTTTGTGGCGGATTTTATCGGCGAGCTCTTTTTCGAGAACTACCTCCACCCCTTTATCTTCAAACCATTTGCAGAGGTCATTAACGATCTCAAATGTCTTGTCAATATCCGTTTTGCCGACGATGCCGATTCTCAAGTCTCATATCCTCGCGAGATGGACACGGAGTTCTCCGAATTGTAGATGTTATCGTGGGATAAATATACCACCGCAGGGTTGGAATCAAAGGATTACGGGGCCTTATCCGGTATGGCAATGTTTTTGCCGGTTTAAACCATTTTTTCGCCCGAGTGCATCATAAGATAGCTCTTTATGAACTCGCTCAAGTCCCCGTCCAGGACGGGCTCGACATTGCCGGTCTCATATCCGGTTCTGTGGTCCTTTATCATTCTGTACGGGTGTAGTACATAGGAGCGTATCTGACTCCCCCAGCCGATCTCTTTTTTTGTCGAATGAATCTCGTCTATCTTTTCCCGCTGTTTCTCTTTTTCGAGCTCGTACAGCCGCGCCTTCAGTATCTTCATGGCCGTCGCCCGGTTCTGGTGCTGAGAGCGCTCATTCTGACAGCTTACGACGATACCGGTCGGAAAGTGAGTTAATCTGATAGCTGAATCCGTCTTGTTTACGTGCTGTCCGCCGGCGCCGCTCGCCCGGTAAGTATCCACTCTCAGGTCTTTCTCATCTATCTCGACCTCTATGCTGTCGTCGATTTCCGGAGAAACGAATACGGAGGCGAATGAGGTGTGTCTTCTTTTGTTGGCATCGAACGGAGAAATCCTCACCAGTCTGTGAACCCCGCTCTCGCCCTTGAGGTACCCGAACGCGTACTCCCCCTTAACGAGGAACGTAGCGCTCTTTATCCCTGCCTCGTCCCCCTCCTGATACTCGACCATTTCAGTCTTGTAGTCATTGAGCTCCGCGTATCGCAAATACATCCTGAGGAGTATCTCCGCCCAGTCCTGCGCCTCTGTGCCGCCGGCGCCCGCGTTTATGGAAACGATTGCGTTTCTCTCGTCGTCAGGTTCCCCCAGAATCCTGCTGAACTCGAGTTTGTCTACCTGATTTTCAATTTCGGACAGCTTTTCCCTGGCTTCCTGAGCCGTCTCTTCATTTTTTTCTTCGAGCGACAGCTCCTCAAGAACCTCTGCGTCCTCAAGCTCGCGGGACAACCTCTGCCACCCGTCGAGAGCGTTTTTAATTCTTGCCTGCTCCTTCAGTATTTCCTGGGCCTTGTCGGCATCATCCCAGAAGCCCTCTCTGCCGGTTAAATCTTCGAGTTCTTTAAGGCGCGATTCCTTTCCGGGCAGGTCAAAGAAACTCTCCCAAGACGACTAGCCTCTTCTTAAGCTCTTGTAATTGCTCTCTATTTTCTCCAATCATGGCGTGCTCCCCTTGTCGATATTTAAATAATATAAGGTTTGACTCTTCAAAAGCAAGGATAGTTGAATTATCCGCAGGTTTGGGTAGATTCTTATTTTCTTAAAGCGCCTTGCACACAATAGCTTATTTTGGAATTAAACGGCGGGTAGGATACCGTTAGCGACGGTTAGTCAAAAATCCTGACCGGGAGATAGAAGTGCTCGGAAGTCAGGTTTGTCAAATACCGAAAGAACATTAATACAGAGGAGAATCAGAAAGTGAAAAATTACATATTTACTCCGGGGCCGGTGGCCGTCCCAAGCGAAGTGCTCATAGAGATGGCTAAGCCCATAATGCACCACAGGACGAAGGAATTCGAGGCCATCTTTGCGGAGGTGAGAGAAGGACTTAAATACATATACGATACAAAGCAGGAAGTGTTTATTTTCGCCGCCTCCGGGACTGGCGCGATGGAGGGCGCAGTTGTCAACACTCTATCCCGAGGCGACAAAGTCCTGGTCGTAAACGGCGGTAAATTCGGCGAGAGATGGGGAAAGATTTGCAAGGCTTTCGGCCTGGATACGCAGGAGCTCATGGTCGAATGGGGGCATTCAGTAAAATCGGAGGATATCGAAAATGCGCTAAAGAAGGACCCTTCCATACGCGCAGTCCTAGTTCAGGCGAGCGAAACTTCTACCGGAGTTATGCATCCTACCAAGGAGATCGCGGATATTACCAGACATAGAGACGACGTTATTCTAATAGTGGACGGTATCACCGGAGTGGGTGTATTCCCGCTGCCGTTCGATGAAATTGGCATCGACGTAATGGTAGGAGGATCGCAGAAGGCGTTCATGCTGCCCCCGGGCCTTTCTTTTGCCGCCATGAGTGAAAAGGCGTGGAATTTCAACAAGACTTCGGACCTGCCGAAATTCTATTTCGATTTCAAGGCCGCTATCAAAAATGCGGAAAAAAATACTACTCCCTATACGCCCGCCGTCACGCTGATTATCGGTCTTGCCGCCGTGCTCAGAAGGTTTAAGGAAGAGGGTAGGGAGACTATGTACAAGCGCCACGCCAAGCTGTCTCTGGCGATGAGGGAAGGGATGAAGGCATTAGGACTGGATTTATATGTCAAGGACGTCCCGAGCCCCGCGCTCACTACCGTCGTGGCTCCGCCGGAGATAGGGTCGAGCAAGGTTATAAAGGCGCTCAGCAACGAATTCGGAATAACGGTTGCCGACGGACAGGACCAGGCCAAGGGTGTAATCTTCCGTGTATCACACATCGGAGATATAGACAAGACCGATACACTTTTCTTCATGTCAGCTATTGAAAGCGTGCTCCACAAGCTCGGCTACAAGTTCAATTACGGAGACGGCACGAAAAAGGCGTCTGAAATTTTATTCGGATAATAAATAAAGGGGGGCGTTCACGGGGACCGCTAATTCTCTATGACGAACGCCCGGTTGCAGTTGAGAAAGATAAGGTTCATACACCTTTCCGATATTCATATTGGCCTCCTCACGCACGGTAAGCTAAACCCGTCTACCGGATATAACACAAGGCTCGAAGACATCCTGAAATGCCTCGACTACGTTTTTGAAACGGCATCGAGGGAATCCGTTGACCTCATACTTATCGCCGGGGATGTGTTTCACAGGGAAAACCCGCTGCCGGCGGAAGAAATCGAATTTGCGCGCAGGATCAGGGAAGCCGCTGGAAGGGCGGGTGCCCGTATAGTGATAGTGTTGGGGAACCACGACTACTCTTCTTCGGGCCAGGGGGCTTCAGCTGTTGAAATTTTCCCTGCCCTCGACATAGAGGGGGTGAGCATTGCGAGAAAACCCGAAGTATGCGAAGTGGACACAAAAAACGGTATCGTTCAGGTGGCTTGTCTGCCCTGGGCCGGAAGAGGCGCATTACTCACGCGTGAGGAATACAAGTCTCTATCTTCCGGGGAAATACAGACAGAGATCGAAAAGAGGTTAATTGAAATTATCCATAGCCTCGCAAAAAGGATTGACCGGAAAAACCCCGCGATATTACTCGGACACGTGGCGGCAAGAGGGGCTAAATTATCCGGCACCGAGGCGGACACGCTTACGACCGCTGATCCCACTGTACCGGTGACGGAGCTTGCGGACGATGCCTTTGATTATGTAGCGCTCGGACACATTCACAGGTTTCAAAACCTGAACGATGGCGATACCCCACCTGTAGTTTATTCGGGCAGTATAGAGAGAATAGATTTTACGGAAGAGAGAGAAAAAAAGGGTTTTGTGCTCGGTGAGATCACGGAGGGAGAAGGCGGCAGGAGTTGCAGCTATCGATTCATAGAGACACCGGCGAGGAAATTTATTACATTCGATCTCGGCGAGATAGGCCCCGATCGGAAGAGAGATATGAGCCGCGACCGGCTTTCTCACCTGGATGTGGAGGGAGCGGTTGTCAGGGTGAGGTACGAGGTTGGGAGTCCCGGGGAGGAAGTGGACGAAAAGACGATTAAAGCTGCGTTCGAGGGTGCTCAGACTCTCAAGATCGAAAGGATATTCTCGAAACCGCGTAAAGTAGTGAGGCAGACCGAGCTGTCAAAGACCATGAGCGTGATGGACGCGCTCGGAAAGTATATCGAGTCCAAGCCCGAGCTTAGAAAGATAGGCGACGAGATGAAATCCTACGCCGATAAGCTGATCCGGGAAGATGAATGACTATCCGATTCCTTTCCCCCCCCCCGCGTCTTCGTAGCAGGTGTTGTGCACGGATTCGCACTCCTTTGTTTCCAGCTGAAGCGTTACGTGGGTTATGTGAAATTTTCCTGACAGCTGATTTTTGATATCGCTTATGAGTTCTTCGCTCTTATACATATCCTCGACTACGAGGTGAGCGCTCAGCGCTTCGAAACCCTGAGTGAGAGTCCAGGCGTGAAGGTCGTGTACGCCGAGTACCCCTTCGTGGGAGCATATCGTGTTCTGTACGGCATTGAGGTCGATGCCCCGGGGAGTGCCTTCGAGGAGTATGTGTACGGACTCCTTCAGAAAAACCCACGCACCTCTGACGATGAGAACGGAGACGAGTATGCTGATAATACTGTCCGCATAGTACCAGCCCGTCTTAAGAATTATGACGCCCGCTATGACCGCTCCCGCCGACCCGAGCGCGTCGCTGATTACATGATAGAGCGCTCCTTTGATATTTAAATTGGTGCTCTTGTATGCGGACAATATATAGGCCGAGGCTATGTTGAGGATTAGTCCCGTCACCGCGACTATAGTCATCTCGACGCCTTTTATTGCGTGCGGCGTTTCAATCCTTTTGTACGCTTCTATGATAATGCCCGCTGAAATCAGGAAGAGTAGGGCGCCGTTTATGAAAGCCGCAAGCACCTCCGCCCTGTAAAAACCGTAGGTTTTGTTGAGAGTCGGCGGCTTGACGGAAAACCATAGGGCGAAATAGGCAAGTGACAACGCGAATACGTCCGTCAGCATGTGAGTCGCATCCGAGATGAGTGCTAGACTGCCTGTGTGGAACCCGGATATCGCTTCCACAACCATGAAGCAGGCTGTGAGAATGAGTACGATTGTCAGGGCTTTTTTTTCTTTAGCGTTCTTTATTTCGTGAGAGTGTTCGTGATATTCCATCTAAGATAAAAATACATACACCCCTATTGCTAGTCAAAAAGCGGTTAATACGCGCAGGAGACTCAGGAGTGTGCGCTTTGCATGGTTTCCTTAAAATGTTTTTCAACCATTGGGTCATGGTCGAGCTCGGAAATCAGATATGCGATCTGATACTGGTCGCCCGGATAAAAATATAGCTTAATACCCTGGGGGGTAACGTAGTATAGACCTTCTTTTCTGGTATCGTCCGGAAGCTCGACTTCATAGACGGGGAATCCCACTGTTCCGGACCCCAGGTTTATGGATTTTCTGTCATCTCTCAATTTTCTGACACTTTCGGCTATCTCCCAGACCTTGGGGAATATCTGACCTCTGACGATTAGCTTCATTTTTACCTCTATTAGAGTGTAGTCCGTCCCGGTCGGGTTTAGACCCCGACTGTAATCCTATTACTCGGTCTTCTGAAATTCTATACTGGAAATCATCCCCACGCATGTAATGATCATGTCGAGTTTGCTGTTACGATCGTAGATATATCTCTCTCCGAGCATTTGACCACACTCCCCGCACGCCATCGTTCCATCGTCTTTTTCCCGTGTGCGGCAAGTCTCGCAATACATACCTTTTTCCTCGTACCATGCGAGGTGAGAATAAATGAGCTCATTCAACCCTCTTTTGCCGAGGGAGTCCGCCCATTCTGTTAAATCGCGGACCATTCCGGTTCTGAACCTTTCGGGTACTTCTCCGAGGTTGCCGGAATATATCTCTTTTTCATTCACGAATATTCTACAGTAAAATTGGGAAGATTCTTCCATGTCCGGCTGCGATAATTTACCTGCTCATCGCCTCCGCTCCAAGGACCCTGGAGACCGCGTATTGTATCTGGTCCACCGAGAACGGCTTTTTGATGATATGGTATGCACCTTCGTCCGCGAGCTCGTCAGGCAGCTGCTCTTCGGGCCTCGAGCTGATAATGACCACTGTGGAGTTGGGGTCTATTCCCCTAATTTCTCTGAGGAGTTCTAGTCCGCTCTTGTTAGGCATCGAAAAATCCAGGAAAGTTATGTCGAAGTGATGCTTTTTTATGAGCTCGATCGCCATATCGCTGCTGCCGGCAGTCATAACGTTGTGCCCTGTGCTCGAAAGGCATTCGCTCACTATATCTCTTATAAATTCCTCGTCGTCGATGATGAGGACGTTCCCCTTTCTCCTTAGCTCGATTACTTTGCCGTTCTGGACGTTCTGCGCCAGTTCCGCTATGGGCGCCTTCGATACCGACTGAATGTTGGGAAGAAGAATGGTGAAAGTCGTGCCTTTGTCAATCTCGCTCGAGACATCGATGCGGCCGCCGTGCCTTTCTATGATCGCATAAATGACGGAGAGCCCGAGTCCCGTACCCGTCTTTGTCCCTTCGCTCGATTTTGTCGTAAAGAAGGGCTCGAATATCCTTGGAAGGTTTTCATGCGTTATGCCGACGCCTGTATCGGAGAAGTCTACCCTCACATAGTTATCGATGAGCTTCGTGCTAATCGCTATGGCTCCGCCATTGGGCATGGCGTGTTTCGAATTTATTGCGAGATTGAGAAAGACCTGCTGCAGCTCTCCGAGATTCATTCTGATCGCGGGAACTTTTTCGTAGCTCCGGAGTATCCTTATGCCCTCGGTCTCGAAGGTGTGTTCCACCAGTCCCAGCGCGTCGTCTATTACGCTCTCTATCTGGCCTACCTGGAACTTCTCTCCTTTCTGTCTCGAGAAGGAAAGGAGCTTGTTTACGATCTCGACCGCCCTGTCGGAAGCAATCTCTATGACCTTCAGGTCCTTCCTTACGCTCACTAAATCCTGTCTCGTAAGCGCGAGGCTCGTATAGCCTATTATTCCCGATAATATGTTGTTGAATTCATGTGCGACTCCTGCAGCCAGCTGGCCTACGCCCGACATCTTTGCGGAGTGTATGAGCTGAGCTTCGAGTTTCTTCTTCTCCGTAATATCTTCTGTCGCGGCTATCACTCCGAATATCTCTTTCGTCTCGAAGTCTATAAGCGGTGAGAGGGTTACCTCCAGGTACATACTGTCATTTCTTACTTCGTGCTTTGTAGAATAGGACGGATCGCTCAGGATTTTGGGAATTATTGTATCGAAGTTGATCCCCTGAAAAAGCTTGCTCAGCTTTTCCCCTACGCAGTTCCTGCCGAATATTTCGGAAGACTTCGGGTTTGCAGTTTGGATTGTAAGGTTCCTGTCCGTCGTGATTATGCTTTCGATGGTGCTGTTGAGGGTGTTCTCAAGCTGCCTGTTCCTTTCTTTGACCTTTAACTCGAGGTTGGTGTTCAGCTCTTTGAGATCGCTCAGCAGGCGCGTGTTCTCCCTATATAGCTCGTACCTGTCGGCGGCATGTTCGATAACGTTTTTGAGCTTGCCGTAGTCGAGTGGTTTAATAAGATAATCGAACGCTCCGTTCTGGACAGCCTCGACGGCTGTTTCGAGGGAGGCGAAACCCGTCATAAGGATGACGGGGATATTGGGGTCCTTCTTCTTGATTTCTTCAAGAAGGTCTATGCCGCTTTTTACGGGCATCTTTATGTCCGAGAGCACCACGTTAAAATTAGACGACCTCAGGTATTCTGCGGCCTTCTCGCAGCTATTGGCGACTATTACCTCATATCCTTCCTTGGTCAGTATATCGGATATGATTTTCAGTATGAGCTGTTCGTCGTCAACAACCAGCACCTGTTTTCTTGTGTTCGGCATCTTCCTCTCCTGCAGTAATATTATAGTTATTTGATGGAAGTTCAATCGTAAATATTGTCCCGGCCCCTTTCTCACTCTCCACTATTATTCTGCCTTGGTGTTTTTCTATAATCTTATAGGCGATTGAGAGTCCGAGGCCGGTTCCCATATCCTTTTTCGTAAAAAACGGATCGAAGATTTTCGTGATATCTTCTTTGTCTATTCCCACACCTGTGTCCTTGAAATGTATGTAAATGTGGTTGTTATCCCCGCTCGCGAATTCGTCCCATCTGGTCGAAGTCTCTATGGTCATATCCCCGCCCTTTGGCATAGCCTGTACGGCGTTTAATATAATATTGATGAATACTTGCCAGAGCTGGTTCGTATCCGCCATAATCTGAGGGTTGTTCTCGTCGAAATTCAGAGTGAGGTTAATGTTGTTGTCCGATAGCTGCTTCCGTACGAGTACAACGACGTTCTCGAGTACCTTGTTGATATTGACCCTCTCGAAATAGGGCGGTTCGGCTTTTGAGAACTTGAGCAGGCTGTCTATTAGCCGGTTAGTCCTGTCTATCTCGTGTTTTATATAATCGAGGTATTCCCCGACGACCTCCGTGTTTTCTTTATCAATCATATAAGTGGAGATGTAGTACCTGGCCCCCTCGATTATGTTTAAGGGGTTCCTTATCTCGTGGGCCACCCCCGCGGCGAGCTGTCCGATCGCGGACATCTTTTCCGCATGCACGAGCTGTGTCTGTGTGTCCTTGAGCTCCTTATTGGTTTTTTCAAGCCTTTTCGTATAGTCTTCTACGAGTTTGAAAGCGAGTGCGTTTTCAATCGCTATAGCACTCTGGTTCGCAAGAAGCTTAAGTAGGTTCACGTCACGCGACGTATAAGATAACTCGGACTTTTTCTCCCCCAGGGCTATAAAGCCGATGAGCTGTTTCTTGAAAATGAGCGGGATGATGAGCGAAGAGTTGAGCCTCTCGAATTCGATGGTAAGCCTCTGGGAGTTGTGAACATACCTCTCGTCCGCAATCAGGTCTTCTTTGAATATCTCGCTCCCGTGGAAGTTGAGCTGCTGCACGAGGATGTTGTCCTCTTCAAGCGCCGTCTCGGGGGAGCTTTGGACTTCTCCTTCCTTGAAATACCGGTCGTAAGACCCGAGGTCCTGGTTGTAGATGAATACCGAGACCGGGTTGGAAAACATGGTGCTTTCCACGATTTCTATGATCTTATCGATTATCTTCTCAAGACTTAGGAGCGAGTTCATTGCATAGCTCACTTCCTCAACTGTACTCCTGTAATCGTATTTCTTTCTGAAGAAGGTGAGATCGACCAGGTCCTGAATCCGGCTTTTAATAGGGTTGAGCGCTATGACCAGGAATCCGCTCAGTATTACGAAGAAAGCCGGGTTCTTCCAGCCACCGTATTTTGCGAAAGCGACATTGAATCCGAGCACGGTAAGGGCGAAAATTCCGCCGACGGCACTTGTCAGGAGTCCATACGTGAGCGCCTTTTCAATTATCACGTCTATATCGAATAGCTTGTGCTTAACGATGGCGTAGGCAATTGATAGAGGAAAAACTATGACGAAGGCAGCTAGGTTGTTGAGGTTGCTTACTCCCAGCAGAGTTATTATAATTGCACAAAGTGCGGGTATGAAAAAACCGATGAGTGAGCCAAGTAGCAGGATTTTCGCTCTATCTTTTTCGGATGTGTTCTCAGGATTAAAATAACTCCATACGACTGAAGAGGTAAAAACGAGCGTAGAAATAAAAATATACACCCAATTTAAAATATGAGCATATGTCCAGATAACCTGGTTGTCGAAATATAAAATATGCAAGGAGAAAAGGATCAAAGAAGGTAATAAAGGTATAAATGTGAGATGCGAGTTTTTAGATTCTAATTTCTTTGATGGAAAGACTAGGGCCAGAGAGATTAAAAATGCTGGACTCAGCATCCATGCTAGGAATGGAAAATCACCAAGCAGGAATGTAGACTGTGTGTCAAATATTGATGTAAACCAGGTGCCCATCGAAAAGCAAAATAGAAAAAATATTTTGCTGGATATGAGTTTGGGTTTTAAAAAATAAACCACTGCTCCGGTTGAGAAAATTATTATGCCAACTATATAAACTACTCCGAAAATCTGTATGAAATCGGTACTTCTAAAATTTTCACTGCGAATTTTCGATAGAAAAGTCTCATTTCCTCTTGAGATATTGTAAGATATGATGGAGCCTTCTGGTTTGCTTGATACGGAACTATAAATGCTTTCGGGGGCTAGAATTATATTATCAATACCAAAAACTTTATCATACGGCTTTATTGAATTTGATCTTTTACCTGACCAATTTAACAGACTAACTTCACTTACTATTGAATTTTTATTTATGAGAAATCCTGGAAAAGGCTTGTCCAACCAAGTCAGTGCTCCAAACAGTGAGATTATTGATATCAGCGCAAAAAAGGCAATTAGCGAAAACACTGCATATTTAAAGATATTTTCCGTGTGATTGTTAGAACTATTATGCATAACGTTTATAGTTTCCTGCATTCTCAATTTCTAGTTTCAGAGTTGAAACTCATCGTTGCTTTAGATCTTTTCCATATATTATCCATTCAAATGTGTCTTTAACTCCTCCCAATCTGCCAATTAGCTCTTCGGCATTTATTTTATTGTCAATGATTCCCCATGTGCATGAAGCTTTTCTATAACCTTTGTCGATCATATTCATGCAAAGATTGGCAAGGAGTTGAAGGCCGATGTCCATATTTTCGAACTTCTCGAGAACGCCGAGCAGATCTATTGCACCTTCTTTTATCTTGCTCACTTCTTGGGGCCAAGAAAGGAGCTCGTTCGGTCCTAGCTCACCATTCAGTTTTTGGAATAATTGGGCGTATTCCGGAAACGCTCCTACAAATCCCGCTTCCTGATTATTTACTTCTGCAATCAGCCATAGCCCCTGGACAATCATATCTCTAAAATCATTTGTGAATTCTGAGAATTCGTCATTAGTGAACGGGCAGTATCTCCAAAGCTTGGGGAAGGATTCGTTGTAAATCTTGAGGACTTTTGATGTTTCGAGATCGTACTTTGATTTGCTGAGTTCTCTTATCTTACCGCGAGTTCTACCAGCTAGTTCATGTATTCGGGCTATATTCTCCTGATATGACAGATCAATAGAAAAGTGAGGCAGGTGTTTTACCGGACGGAATCCGGCGGCCTCAAAATATGGATGATAATAAGCGGGTGCATAAGGCTGCAAGAACGAAGGTGTTATATCATGACCGCCGGATAAAAGCCCACAGCCATAAAATACGAAAGGTACATTCAAGGGTGCCAAAACTGATTCTGCCCCATTATTCTTTAAAAATTCTAATGCAGCATCGAACAATAAGTTTATTGCCCGCTCGTTATCTGGATGAGCTTCGAAGTAGCCTATGGAACCGACGTTCTGTCCCCAGTAGGTTATATCTCTATTATCTAAAAAAACGCTTAATGTACCCACAAGCTCGCCGTTAACCTCCGCAGCGAACCTTTTAGATATAATATTTTTTTTGAAATACAAGTAATGGTCTCCAGCAAGCAGTTTAATTCGGTCTTTAATAAGAAAGTTAGGTACCCAGTATGGATTATCCTGATAAATTTTCCAAGAGAGTTTGATGGACTCAGTAATAGCGTCATTGGTAGTAATTTCGGTTATAGCTATGTTATCCGTTGTAACTAGATGTAGTCTTTCTGAAGATTCCGCGTGATGTGTAGAATTAAGACTATAAGTCCTCCTTATTACTCCATGTTCGAGTCCTGATTTCTCAAGTGACTCTAATGTCTTGTCTAGATCGTCTCTTGTATGCGTCGCCATTACTCTCAGCCTTAGGCGTTCCTGCCCCCTTGGCACACCTGGGTAGGGGATAGGCTCTAGATATACACCTTCATCAAATATCATTTTGTTCATCTTCCTCATGATGAGTTCGTCGCCAATAATAGTTGAGATGATCGCCGACTCTGATTTTTCAATGTTATTGAATCCGATTCTAATTAGATTCTCTTTCATATATCTGATGTTGTTCCATAGCCCTGCTATTAGTGCCGGTTCATTTTGCATAATTTCAACTGCCGTTAGCGCTGCTGCCACAGTTGAAACGGGAGCGCTTGCGGAGAAGAACGAGGTCCTCGCGTAATAGTTAAGATATCTTACGATCTCTCGCGTTGAAGCTACATAACCACCCAGGCTACCTATTGCCTTACTTAGTGAATCCATAACGATATCGACTCCGGATTCTAATTTGAAATGAGAGGTAGTTCCTCTGCCCATGTCACCGATTACCCCAGTAGCATGGGCATCGTCAATTATCACCTTGGCTCCGTGCTCTTCGGCAATTCTGCATATCTCGGGGAGAGGCGCTATATCGCCGTCTATTCCATCTACACCTTCCAGTATGACTAGTTTCCCTTGGTACCGGTCTTTTATGTTTTTTAAGAGGATATTTAGATGTTCTGTGTCGGAGTGTCTGAATGTTTTAAAAGACCCCATGCTTAATCCGCATCCGTCCAGTATGCTTGCATGTACGTTTTTGTCCACGATGGCGATGTCTTTCTTGCCGAGTAACGATGCTATACAGCCCATGTTTGCCATGTGACCTGATGGGAATATAACAGCCGCTTCGCAACCCTTCAGCTCGGCCAGTTTTGATTCAAGTTTCTGATGCATATCGTGAGTGCCCGATAGCAGTCTCACAGACCCTGTTCCAGTGCCAAAGTTCTCGAGCGCCAATTTCGCAGCGTTGATGACTCTTGGGTGTGTGGTTAGACCAAGGTAGTTACTACTCCCCATCATAATTACCTCTCTCTCTACACCGGATTTCTTGTCTCGAATTAATACCCTATTTTTGTTTGCTGATTTGATTGGGGTTCCATATTTGTTTAAATCTTTATTGTTTGTGTCCTCAATAAATTCCCAAAATACTTCGGCTTTTTTAAATATATTTTTATCACTAATATTGACGAAATCTGCAAGAGAAAGATTGTTGGAGTCCAGCTTCTTTTTGGAACTTTCTATATAACTCTTCAATTTGATTCTATCTGATTCGAAAATGCTCAGAAACTGAAGACCGATGCCAATTGGCGTTGTTTCTCCGGCTCGTTTCCATTTGACATCGCAATAGGCTTTAACTGGCATGAGAAAGTTCGGCAGGTTACAGTTAATCAGAATTTTAGTTCCAGATGTGAAATTACACGTGGATTCTAAGAATAATCCTCCTGCTGAAAGATTGGTCGCCGGTCCGATCAGCTTGCCGGAATTTTTGGAATAAACTTGAAAAGTTACAGGTATTCTTTCGTGTTTCCTGCGGTCTCCAGACTCCTTGACAATTATCCCCATTATCGAACCACTCCGGCTATTTTAACATTATCCTTTAATATACTTAAGATAATCGTTTATAGCTTGAGTACAATTATCCTCGAATATTAGAATTATTGCAAGTATACAATCTTCGGCGACCCAACCGCCATAGACGTGGATAAAGCGTCCTTAGGCTTGAGGCTTTGCGTCCTATCCTTTCAGATAGTTTGCCGTTTCGGAAGGATATTACCCCTATTCGCAAGTTTAGTGCAATTTGTTTTTTGTTTCAATAGGTTATACTCAATGGGCAAATTTATATAGAAAGATGTAAGTAATCGCATTCAAATGATGCGCCCAGTCCGGATTCGTGTTTTATATATGAATCCACGACCACGGAACAGTACGGATGATATTTGATTTAAACAAATAATGACCCATAAATATTTTACCCGAATATTAAGAGTCAATGAATTTCGGACTTGCTCCATATCCTGAGCGCGAGCGAAAGGCTTGACGCTTTGACTTGAGGATCTGCTGAAGGATTAGGACTAGTGGTTTCTCCTTCTTTCGGTTTTAGATTCTTGCGAGTCTCGACATAAGCAGATGGTCCGCGAGAACGAGATTGACCATAGCTTCGGCAATGGGCACTGCTCTCGGGCATAGACAAGGATCGTGCCTACCCTTGACCTTAAGCTCTTTGGGGTTTCCGTATTTATCGACCGTATGCTGGACCTTGGATATGGAAGAAGTCGGCTTGATAGCTATTCTTACGACGAGGTCTTCGCCGTTCGTGATTCCGCCGAGAAGACCGCCCGCGTTATTGGATTTGAACCTCAGCTTTCCGGAGCCGTCCTGGTACATGGCGTCATTCACCTGAGACCCTTTTCGCTTGGACGCCTCGAAACCTATACCGACCTCGAATCCCCTGATACCGCCCAAGCTCATCAGTGCGGAAGCGAGGTCGGCGTCGAGCTTATTGAATACCGGGCTGCCCAGGCCGGGCGGAAGTCCCGTCGATACCACTTCGACGGTGCCCCCGATAGAATCCCCTTCTTTCCTCACCTTTTCTATAAGCTCTATCATCTGAGCCGCTTTCTCGGCGTCGGGACATCTCACGATATTTTTCTCTATTTCACCGAAGTCTATTTTACGGGCGACGATCTTTCCAACCTGTCTCACGAATCCGTAAGTCGTAATTCCGTTCATGTTTAGGATTTTTTTTGCAATGGCCCCCGCGGCAACTCTTCCGACGGTCTCCCTGGCCGAAGACCTGCCACCGCCTCTGTAATCTCTTATTCCGTATTTGGCGTCGTAGGTGTAATCGGCGTGACCTGGCCTGTACGTATCCTTTATATCCTCGTACGACTTCGAGATAACATCCTCGTTCCTGACCATGAGCGAGATCGGCGTGCCGAGCGTCTTTCCCTCGAATATTCCCGACAGGATCTCGACGCTGTCCGACTCTTTTCTCTGAGTGGTAATCTTGCTCTGTCCGGGACGCCTCCGGTCGAGCTCCGACTGTATGTCCTCACGCGATATCTCGAGCCCAGCGGGGCATCCGTCGACGACGACGCCGACAGCGGGCCCGTGGGATTCACCCCACGTGGTGATGCGGAACAGGTTTCCGAATGAATTTCCGGGCATAGGCAGATTTTATATTAACGGGGGATTCGTTTCAAATAAAGCCGCGCATCCAAAATCACAGGTAGCCGTTTTCCTTAAACCACTTCACGGTGCTCTCTATTGTTTCCTCGAGGGGCCTCGGGGAGAACCCGAGTTCCCGGACAGCTTTCGAATTGTCGAAATACCAGTAGTGCTTCGACCCCTTTATCGAGTCTATATCCATGGCCACATAGTTAGGCGCCGATATGCCGAATATGCGCTCCGCGATGAATGCACCTATGTACGCGAGCGGATAGGGTATCTTCAGTCTGGGGCTCGGGATTCCGGTTACCTTCTCGAGTACGCCGAACAGGTCTTTTATGGTTATATTCCGGTTGCTCAATATGTAACGCTCTCCGATCCTGCCTCTCTCGGCCGCCAGAAGGTGTCCCTGAGCCACGTCTTCGGCGTCGACCAGATTTATGCCTCCGTCGGTGTATCCGGGAAGCTTCCTCTTGCAGTACCAGAGAATTATTCCCGAAGTCGAGACGTAAACATCCCCGGCCCCGATAACTAAAGACGGATTGACTATCACGAGCGGCAGTCCTTTCCCGACGAATTTCAGGGCTTCCTGCTCCCCGTAGTATTTGGATTTTATGTACTGAATATCGGTGCTCGCCGGATCAAACGGCGTCTCTTCGTCTGCGGGTTCCTTCCCCGGCTTTAACCCTATCGCGGCCACGCTGCTTGTATAGACTGCCTTTTTCACCCCGGCTTCCATCGCGGCGGTAAACACGATATTAGTGCCTTTTACATTTATATCGTCCATCTTTTTGTAATCGGCCTGCTTGAAGGATACGATGCCCGCCGTGTGGTAAAGCGTGTCGCAGCCGTCCATGGCTTTTCTGATGGAGTCTATGTCGGTTACGTCGCCGTAGACTCTCTCGGCGTCGATCTTGTCTATGTTTATGGTGTTGCTGGTCTTTCTGAGTAGTATTCTTACCCTGTCGCCCCTCCCAGCCAGCTTCCGTGCGATGTGGGAGCCCAGGAAACCGGTAGCCCCTGTTACGAGTGTAGCCATGCGAGAGCGCCTCCTTACGTTTAGAGGAACTCATCTTACAACATGCGCCGCTTAAAAACAATGGGCTTACACCGTCTTTCGCAGCCGATGTTTCTAAATCGACCGTCAAAACATTGAGGACCGTTTTAATCGGGGTATATTTCTTACGACCGAACGGTTTGCGAGAGGAACATATGGAATTGGAAGAGCTCCTTAAGGACAGGGAATATGAAGAGGGAAAAAAAAGGTTCGAAAGGGCGCTTGTAATCGCCGAGAGGGAATGGGAGAATGTCAGGCAATCGCTCGGAGAATGCGGCGATGTCGGGCCGTTCGATAAAAAGGATTTCATGATCGGGGTAATAAGTGAGGATGTCATAATCCGACAGCCGCTCGTAAGCCCGACCAAGTCGGTCTCCGTTTACGCGCCGACTTTCTACCCAATGTACTTTATAAACAACCTCCTTAAAATGGACGAAAAATTTGAAGAGTGTGGTTACTCGACGTCCGAAGCACTTTTTGCATTTATAGAGCTCGCGACGAGGGCTTCCGAGAGGCTCGGACTACGAGGCACGTTCGCCATGGGGTTCGGGGCCGGGTACGGGAGCGTCCGCACGGGATGGGTCGACGAGAAAGGTCTGCCGGTCGAGAGGGAGATATTCTTCAATATGTTTTTCTGGGGCAGTAAGAAGGACTACGCCTGGGACTTCTACTGGACATCCGTCAGGGAAAGATTGAAAGAGATTTTAGAGAGGTTCCGCGCCTGGCAGGAAGACGAAGAGCTATATCGCAGCGAAGTGAAACCGAAAGCCGTCGTCATTCCAATGATGGTTTAACTTAACTGACAGCTTCTCCGCGAGCCTGTCCGGCTCGCTGAAATACTCATGAGCTTTAATTATTAGAAGTCGTCGTATTCTGTTGACAGATTCTGAAACGTAGGGACGCCCCTCGAGCTATCGAGGAATGTGAGCTTTACCGTTCCCGTGGGGCCGTTTCTTTGTTTTCCTATGATAAGCTCCGCGATCCCGTCCTTCTCTTCCGGGGTTTTCCTGTATGCGTCCGCCCTGTGTACGAAGAGCACGAGATCGGCGTCTTGCTCAATTGCGCCGCTCTCCCTGAGGTCTGCAAGCTGGGGACGCCTGTCTGACCTCGCCTCTGTCTGCCTGCTGAGCTGGGACACGGCAATTACGGGCAGGCTTAGCTCTTTTGCTAGCGCCTTGAGTGATCCCGATATCTCGGCTATCTCCCGCTCCCTGGTTTCGGTTCTTCTTGTCCCTCGCATAAGCTGGAGGTAGTCGACTATTATCAGATCGAGACCCTTATCCCTCTTCTGCCTCCTGGCCTTGGCGCGTATCTCGAGGACGCTTATAGCCGGAGTATCGTCGATATACAGCTTCGCCCGGCTGAATTCCTCGGCGGCTCTCACGAGCTTTTCCAAGTCTTCGTCCTTGATGTAGCCACTCCTTATGTTCGAGTAGCTGACTATAGCTTTCATAGACAGCATCCTCAGCATGAGCTGCTCTTTCGTCATCTCCAGTGAGAAAACGCCTACGGACATGCCGGAGTCGATTGCGGCATGCGAGGCGATGTTGAGGCAGAGGGAGGTCTTCCCCAAACCCGGCCTCGCGGCTACTATGACGAGGTCCGCGGGCTGGAGCCCTGTAGTCATGTAATCGAGCTTTTCAAACCCGGTCGATATGCCGGTAACGAGTTCTTTTCTCGCGTGAAGCGTCTCTATGATATCGAGCGCCTTGGCCGCGAGGTCCCTGGAGTCGTAAAAGCTCGGCTTGATTTTATTCTGCGCTATATCGAGGATCGTTTGCTCGGCCCTGTCTATGAACTCGTCTAAATCGGTCACCCCTTCGTTTCCCCTGTGCGCGATGTCGCTCGCCGCCATTACGAGGTTTCTGACAATCGACTTCTCCTTGACCAGCTTCGCATAGTAGACGACGTTTTCCGTCGCCGGCACTATTTCGGTCAGATACGTGAGGTAGCTGCTTTCGCCCACTTCTTCAAGCAGGTTCCCGTTCCCTTTCAGGTAATCGTAGAGGGTTAGCAGGTCTATGGGTTTGTTGTCCCTGTCGAGCTCTATCATTGCATTATATATCTTTCTGTGCGCTTCTTTATAGAAGTCTTCCGCGATAAGTACTTCCATGACTTGATTAATGACTGTGTTCTCAATAAGGATGGCGCCGAGCACGGCCTGCTCTGCTTCCAAATTCTGGGGTAGTGTGCGGGTGAGCATCTCCATGGCTATCTATATTAAATCACTTGTCTCTGCATTTTCAACATCAGGGTTTTAAAACGAAAGCATAAGGGCTGGTTACGTCGTTATTCTAATATCCTTGCGAGAGCCTTTCGGCAAGGAACCTGTTAAGACCGCTCTCTATTATCTTTTTTTGCGCGCCTTCTATGAAGTACTCCACTCTTCTGAACTCAACATACCCTCGATCGTCGTAAATAAGAAATGACGCCCGCGGGTCCCTGTCGCGCGGCTGACCGACGCTGCCGGGATTAACGAGGTACTTCGCTCCCCGACGCAATCGAAATGCCCCGGCTCTCGTTTCTGCTATCCGGCCTTCATAGAGAGAATAACAAACACTCACATGAGTGTGGCCGAAGAAGCAGAGACTCTTACCTTCGAGGAGCTCGAATTCAGGGGCAGCGTCGTAAGAGGAGAGTATGTACTTGTACGGGTCCGAGGGAGAGCCGTGAACTATCGTGAAACCGTCTATAAGCTCTTTCTCCGGGAGACTGGCAAGGAATTCCCTGTTTTCTCCGGTCAGCTCATCCCGGGTCCAGAGAACGGCATCCCTGGCGACGGGATTGAAATCTAAAGGTTCGGAAAGTCCGCATGCGGCTGCATCGTGATTTCCTAGAAGCGAGCTGATGCCACGCGATCTTATAATCTCGACGCACTCGTTTGGGTTCGCTCCGTAGCCCACTATATCGCCCAGACAGATAACCCTTCCAACCTCTGAGCCGTTTATTTCCTCTAGCACCGAGCGGAAGGCCTCGAGGTTCGCATGGATGTCCGAGATTATCGCGTATCTCAATACCTCACCTGTTTAGGGACGGGCTATTCGATGAGTACAATACCTATGTCCATTACATTCGTGCCGGTGGGTCCGGTTATGACGAGATCGCCGAGCTTGTCGAAGAAGCCGTATGAGTCGTTCAGTGCCAGGTGCTCCCTAGCACTTACGTTCATCGTCCTTGCGAGAAGCCTGCTCTGGCCGTCGCAGATGGCTCCTGCGGCGTCGATAGGACCGTCTATGCCGTCCGTATCGCAGAAAAGACCTACTATGTCGTGTCCTATTATCTCCATGCAGAATGAAAGCGCGGTTTCGGTGCTCCTGCCCCCTTTCCCCGTCCCGAGGCTGTTTTGTATGGTAACAGTCGTCTCCCCGCCGAATATTAAGCAGGACGGTTTTTTCACGGGCATATCGAATCTCTCGACATCAAACGTTATGGCTGCTATTACCTTGGCGACCTCCCTCGCCTCGCCGCTTATCTGCGACGAGAGCATGAGTGTGTTATACCCGAGTTCCTCCGCCTTTTTCTGTGCGGCAATTAGGGATTTGAAGTTGTTTCCAACAATAAGGGTCTGGACATTTTTCGGGTCGTATTCGCCTTCCTTGAGTGTTTCGGGGTTATTGCCCGCTCTCCCCTCCTCGAGATGGACCACGACGTTGGGCGGGAGCTTATGTTCGAGGTCGAGGGCATCTATCACGCGCCAGGCATCCTCATACGTAGTTGGGTCGGGCACCGTCGGACCCGAAGCTATGGCGTCTAGTCTGTCGCTCACGACATTGGAAAGGATAAGTGTAATCACTCTGGCCGGAAGAGCTTTTTTCAGCAGCCCCCCTCCCTTGATTTGAGAGATGTGCTTCCTCACGGCATTGAGTCCGTATTTATCCACGCCCGACATCAGGAGTGTCTCCGTAGCCTTCCTCTTGTCATCGAGCGATATGCCGGGCGAAGGCATTGCCACGAGAGCGCTCCCGCCCCCTGATATCAGGAAAATTACAAGGTCCTTTTCCCCGGCCTTCTCCAGTATGGAGAGAATTTCTTTGGCTGCCGCAAGACTCCTGTCGTCTGGCACAGGATGGCTCGACAGATAGAACCCGAGCTTCTTATAAGGGTTCTCGGGCTGAGTATTGGATACTACGATGCCCCCGGTCAGCTTATCCCCGAGAGCCTCCTCGACCGCTTCCGCCATGGAGGTCGCCGCCTTACCAAACGCTACGGCATATACGGCCCTGAAATCATTGATATTATATTTCTTGTCTTCGACAATGAGCACGTCCCATTTCAGGCTCATGTGGTCGAGTACGCATTTTTTAGGATTCGCGGCATCTACCGCTTCCCGATATATCTTGAGAGCATCTTCACGAGATTTCTTAAAATCCATTTTTAGTTCTGGAAGTAAAGATTTTTCCAATTAGGGCTCATTTAATCGAGCTCAGCTTTTCCTCAGCTCCTCTATCAGCTTGTCGACCTTCTCTTTAGTCAGGTTCTCTTCGAGCTTGTCATCGACGAGCATCACAGGCGCGGTGCCGCACGATGCGAGGCATTCGGCCTCCATGACCGTAATTTTTCCGTCGGCCGTTGTCTCCCCTGTCTTTACACCGAGACGGTCGCAGACATAATGCTCGACGAGCTCGGCTCCCCTAAGGGCGCATGAGAGCGTGCGGCAGATCCAGACCACGTGCTCTCCCACGGGCTTTCTGAAAAACATTGTATAGAAGCTCGCCACGTTCTGTACGCTCGAAGGGGGGATACCGAGTATTCCCGCCGCCTCTTCCATCGATTCATTGGAAAGGTGTCCGAATTCGTTCTGAACCTCTCTTAAGACAGGGATGAGGGCTGACTGCTTCGTTTCGGACCCTGCGACTATAGCATCTATTCTTTCTCTGAGGGATTCGGGAAACAGCATATATTTTACTCCGATTTCGCTCCGATAATGTTACATGGTTTGAACATCTTCGCAAGATAAACCTCTCTCCGGCAATCGATCCTTATGACGATAGTGCTCTTCGACGGTAGCGCGTATTCCGAGATGTGAATATCGAACATACTCCCTGGTGTACTCCCAATCACGAAGGTTGGAAATTGGGCGCAGCTTGGTTAAATTAAATGACTGATTTCGGGAGCCGTGAATTCCCGCGGTGGAACTGGAGGCTAATGGCATGCTGAGTATCTTTAAAAAGCTGTTCGAAGGTCAGAATAATAGCGGGGGAGGGGGGGATAATGTGGCCAGATTGAGGACGGCTACATGCGTTATTTTGCTCGAAGCCGCAACTGCGGACGGTTCAATCTCTGACGTCGAGCAAAAAAAGGTCTTTGAAATATTGAAGGCGAGGTTTGGGATGACGGATGAAGCCGTAAAAGAGCTCATAGATGAATCGAAAAGGGCGAGGCAGGATCAAGCCGACATATGGTATTTCACTCATCTCATAAATCAGGGCCTGACTATCGACGAGAAATACGAATTGATGGAAGAGATATGGGAAGTAATTTATTCGGACGGGACACTGGGTGAATTTGAAAACTATGTGGCACAAAAACTGTACAGAATGCTCAATATCGACCACGCGAAATTCATCGAGCTCAAACTGAAGGTTAAAAATGAAATAGAGGGCGATAAGCAGGACTCCGGGTGAACTGAATTAACAGAGCCCCGGCTGATCTTCAGCCTCTTCGAATCCGTGCCGGTAGCTCTAGTCAGATTACCTGTATTTTAATCCGCGCAACTTAATTTACTTTCTTATCCGGTAAGTCACGGATAAAATAGATATGAATTATTTTTTCGGAGCCTGCAGTGAGTCAGATGAAAAACGGAAGGCGAGTCGCTATAGTCCACGGTCTCAGGACTCCCTTCGTAAGTTGCGGGACTCTTTTTAAAAACCTTACTTCGCTCGAGCTCGCGAAAATAGCGACAGTCGAGCTGCTGAATAGGGCCGAGATCGAACCAAAGGAAATAGACAAGGTGATCTTCGGCAACGTTGTACCGTCTATCAGAACGCCAAATCTGGCGAGGGAAATATCGCTCGGATCGGGAGTCCCCGCAACCGTGCCGGCTTTCACGGTGACGAGCGCGTGCGCGTCGGCAAACCAGGCTTTCACGACTGCCGTGGACAGCATATTGGCCGGAGATTCCGAGGTCGTGATAACCGGGGGCGTGGAATCGATACAGGATCCGCTCTATCTCTTCGGCAGGTCAGCCAAATCGCGGATTTTTGATTCTTCAAAGGGCATTAATTTAATCGAGAAGGCTAAGCCCTTCTTGAAAATGGGCGCTGTCGAGGCAAATCTCTCGCTGCCACATCTCCAGGAACGCTGGGCGGGTTATACGATGGGGGAGTCGGCGGAGAAGCTGGCTCGGAAAAATAAGATCGGAAGGGACGAGCAGGACGCATTTGCTTTGAGGAGCCACACCCGTGCTTCAATGGCTCAGGCCGAAGGGATATTCGAGGACGAGATAATCAATACTTATGTGCCGCCCGATTTTTCTGACGTAGTTTCGACTGATAACGGTGTAAAGTCAGACGCGAGCATTGAATCGTTCGCCGGGCTGCCTCCGATTTTCGACAAGGAATTCGGCACGGTGACGGAGGGGAACTCGGCGTCCCTGTCGGATGGGGCTTCCGTAATACTTCTCATGTCGGAGGAAAAAGCGAGAGCGCTCGGCTACAAGCCCATAGCGTTCGTCAGGTCGTACGCGTATGCCGCTCTCGATCCTTCGGAGGATCTCCTCATGAGCCCCGCGTATTCGACCCCAGCTGCGCTTGACCGTGCGGGTATACCACTCGGCGAAATCGACCTGATTGAGATGCACGAGGCTTTTTCTTCGCAGGTAATAGCAAACGTCAGAGCACTTACATCGAGGGGCTTCGCTAAGGAGAAGCTCGGAAAAAGCCAGCCAGTGGGCGAGGTCGATATGGACAAGCTGAATATCTCGGGAGGCTCGATAGCGATAGGGCACCCGATAGGCGCTACAGGAGCCAGGATTATAATGACCCTTGCCTACAGAATGGCGAAAAGGAGGGGGGAGTTCGGACTTGTGAGTCTTCCCTCGGCAGGGGGCATCGGAGTCTCAATAATACTTGAAAAGGAATAGGATCTAATACTCGGAAATCAGATGAGCGGCATATCATATAATATCGATAGCACGGGTGTAGCGGTGTTGACACTAAATACCCCTGGCAGCGCCGAGAACTGGCTCTCCCAAGAGAGCTTCGCGACCCTCGAAGAGTTTCTCAACAAGGTGGACAGAGAGCTCGACATGCTCGAGAGCGACGACGAGATAAAGGCGGTTGTAATGGCGAGCGCCAAGGAGAGTAGCTTCATCAGCGGAGCCCGTGTGGGGGAATTCCTCAATTTTACACTCGCTGACGAAGGCAGATCCTTTAGTCTCAAGGCGCAGGAGATCTCGGAGAAGATAGAGAATTCGAGGGCACCGTTTGTTGCCGCGATAGGTGGCGCGTGTCTCGGCATAGGATTTGAATTCGTCATTGCCTGCGCGTACAGGGTCGCATCCAGCAGCCGTCATACGGTGCTCGGCTTCAACCAGATAGACTACGGACTGATCCCGTGCGCGGGCGGGATGCCGAGACTCGCGAAAGAGATCGGGACGAAAGAGACACTCGACATGATACTGGCCGGGGAGATGCTCGACCCTCATTACTCGAAGCAGATCGGCCTCCTGGACGAGGTCGTGCCCGAGGAATTTCTTCTCGACATAGCTAAGAAACGCGCGCTCGAGTTGTCGAACAAGGAGTTCAAACCCAGGCGCCTTCGTTTCGGCGGGATGGCAAACGCATTAATAAAAGAAAACCCGGTTTCGAGGAGAATGTTCTTCGACAAAGCGAAGAGGGAGATAAGGGAGAGCCGAGAGATTTATGTTACCGCATCGAGAATGGCGATAGAGGCGCTCGAGATAGGGGTCGCGAGCTTCAACAGGGGACTCCATGTGGAGTCCGTATATTTCGGAGAGCTCGCTGTGACGGGATACTCCAGGCAGCTGATCAGATCGAGTATCGCGATAGATGAGGTCAAGAATGACGACAGATTTATAAAGGCGGGTCATAAAACCAGAAAGAAAGCCGACAAGGTAGCCCTGGTGGGAGATGGAGACCACGGGGCGGGGATCGCGTGCCTGGCCGCCGAGAACGGGATACGCGTGAGAATAAAGGGAGCGGACGTTCGGGGCACGGCGAAAATCCTCAAGGAATGTTTCGATTTCTTCGCGGAAAAGCTGGGAAGCCGTGAGACGGACGAGCTGGGAGCCGAAAAGAAGCTCGACCTCATCAGTGCGGCCGCCGATTATTCGGGGTTCAGAAGAGCGGCGATTATTATAGAATCTGCCGGGGAAGACCTGGAAACCAAACGTAAAATACTAAAAGAGGTGGAGTCTCTTCAGAATGGGGATTTCATATATATTTCAAATTCGTTTGCCATTCCGGTCGCGCTCATCGCGGGTGGCTCCAGGCGGCCTGAAAGGGTTGTGGGTATACGCATACCCGGTCCAGTTCACGAAACCGAGCTTATGGAGGTTGCGGTTGCCGAGAGCACCTCTCAGGAAACAGTGGCCGAAGTGGTTGAGTTCGGGAGGAGCATCGGAAAAATCCCGCTCGTGGTCAAGAATAAAGCGGGGTTTTACACTACCCGCATTCAGCTCGCGTATTTTAACGAAGCTCTCCATCTATTAAACGAGGGGATTGGGGCGCAGGTGATAGAGGACGCCATGACCCAGTTCGGATTCCCTGAAGGGCCGCTCGGCTCAATGGACGAGATAGGCATCGATCTCGTCCAACAAGGTTCTCAAATCGCGTATAAGCAATCTGCGGAGAGGATGAAGCCCCTTTCGATTCTGGACCGGATGATCGAGGACGGCAGGACCGGGTTGAGGAGCGGCAGAGGGTTTTACAGATACGGGAGAGATGAAAAAAGATTAGACAGGTCGCTCGGTAAACTGTTATCTCTCGAGGAGGAAGATTCGGATAGCGTCTCGCAGGAATACGTTCAGGACCGCCTGATTCTTGCCATGGTGAACGAAGCGATGATGTGTCTTCAGGAGGAGGTCATAGGGAGCGCCGGGGAGGGGGATGTGGGTGCGCTTCTCGGACTTGGTTTCCCGACTTATAGAGGGGGGCCGTTCAGGTATGTCGATTCGATAGGCGCCGGTGAGGTATTAAAGAAGCTCCATAACCTGAGCGTAAGGTACGGCACACGATATTCCCCTCCTGTAATACTTAAAAACGTCGCCGTAGGCGGTAATAAATTTTACGAGAATTGACTGGGTATGAGCCCGTCCCGTTTTTTTAGAGTGCAAATTTCGGCAAGCTGGTTATAATTTAGGATCGATTTGCGGTTTTCATATGACTTCTGGTAAAAGAATCAAAGGAAATTATTTAAAACCGGCAGTTCTGGTGCTATCGGCTCTTGGCGTGCTGCTTTCTCTCTATTTAGCCGTTCTCTACTTTACCGAAACACAGGCTGCGTTTTGCGCATCCGGCTCCGAATGCGATGCTGTCAGGCAGAGCGCTTTTTCTTCCATTCTGGGTGTACCCGTCGCCGCCTTCGGCGTTATAGGCTATTCGATAATATTTCTCATAACCGTAATATCCATGACGAAGCGCACGAAGTGGACATTGCTATACATATTCGCCCTGGCCGGATTCGTGTTCTCCGCATACCTCACATACATTGAATTGTTCGTTATAAACGCCGTCTGCATGTACTGCATATTTTCCGCCGTCCTGATGACGATTATCTTTATAGTGCTTCTTGCGGCCAAATCCGAATTCAATCCGAAATTATCCCCCGCCGTTACCATCATGCTGAGCCTGGCGGTCACGGCGGTTGTAGTTCTGGGCGCGGCGCTTGTGCAGGCTGAAAAGTTCGGTGAGTCTGCCAGACAGCATTCAGGTTATGCGGGACCGGCAAACGAGTTTCAGATAGGACTTGCAAAATATCTGACAAACAACGGTGCCGTGATGTACGGTTCATTCAAATGCCCGCACTGCAGTTTGCAAAAAGAGCTGTTCGGCGGCGCAGTTAAATACGTAACTTATGTCGAATGCCACCCCAAGGGACCAAACGCAAATCCCTCCCTCTGCTTCGCCAAGGGAATAGTTAATTACCCGACCTGGGAAATCAACGGGAAGTATTACGAGGGGACAATGCCCCTTGAACAGATATCCGAGATCGCCGGTTATAACCATCCTCAATAGATTTAATCGCTTGCAATCGTTAGCAAATACCCCGTATGCCTAGTGTATAAAC
>JBIOKC010000009.1:0-29505 GCA_044451425.1 Thermodesulfobacteriota bacterium | reverse complement strand
TCATTCAGGCGGGAGCCGGAATAGTAGCCGACTCGGACCCCGAAAGGGAATATCAGGAGACGGTTAACAAGGTGAAGGCTCTAGTTAAAGCCGTCGAGGTCGCAAAGGCCGGACTTTGAACTATTACGGGATGAATGCCGGGGTGTAAATATGATACTGATGATCGATAATTATGATTCCTTCACTTATAACCTCGTCCACTACCTCGCGGAGCTCGGTGAGGAAGTGGTCGTTTACCGTAACGATAAAATAAGCCTAGAGGATGTGGGCAGGCTTAATCCCGAAATGATAGTCGTATCCCCGGGGCCGTGCACCCCTAAGGAAGCCGGGATTTCAGTCGACGTTATTAAAGAATTTGCCGGACGCACCCCGATTTTGGGAGTCTGCCTCGGCCATCAGTCGATGGCCTACGCTTACGGCGGTGAAATAGTGCGGGCGGGCAGGCTTCTTCACGGTAAAACCTCGCAGATCCGCCACGATGGTAAGGGGATATTCAAAGGAATTCCCGACCCGTTTGAAGCCACGAGGTACCATTCTCTCCTCGTAGACAAGGATACCCTCCCCGACTGTTTCGAAATATCAGCATGGACGGAAGAGGGGGAAATCATGGGAATAAGACATAAAGAGCATCTGATGGAAGGAGTGCAGTTCCACCCAGAATCCATTCTTACGAAATACGGTAAAGATATACTAAGGAATTTCATTTCGATAGCAGCGAACAAAAAGCGTTAACGCCTTATTTGTCCATGAAACTTCCTCTATAGAGTACAAGCCTCCCCATTACTAGCCTTTATTTATTATTGACAAATAAAGATTAATTCCTTTATATTCCTATTTGCATTTTATCAGACGAGGGGGGACTCATGCTTTTACTATTCAAGCCGCGTGATGAAAAATACATAGGCAAAGGGATCCTTCCTTTCGGTACTTACGACGACACATCGGAGTGGCTGCCGATTACAAAATACCTCGAAAAGGGTGCTGAGATGTTTCCTGGAAAAACCATGTTCCGTATGGCGGACAAGGATGGGAACCTAAATGTAGCCTTTACTTATGGAGAAACCAACGGGTGGGCAAACCGCGTTGCGAATGGATTCGTTAAAAAATACAGGATAAAAAAAGGGGACAGAATCGGCATATACATGCTGAATTGCTCTGAGTACATAATATCGATAATCGCGATTCACAAGACCGGCGCCGTACAGGTCCCCATTAACAAAGATGAAAAAGGAGACAGGCTCGCCTACATCATCAACTACTCGGAGATGAAGGCATTGATTACCGATCATGAGAGTATTCCGATTATCGAGCAGATAGCCAAGGACTTAAAATTCCTAAAGCATATTTTCGTTACCGGCGACGAAAGCGACATCCCCGGCAAAATCGAGAAGATTAAAGTTCTTCCTTATAGCAGCTTCGACGAATTTTCTCCTGACAATCCCGGCATAGACGTTAAAGTTTCCGACGTCGAGCGTTGTATGTTCACCTCCGGCACAACGGGTATGCCGAAGGGGGTATCGAGAAACCACGGCGGTGTAATCCTCACTGTGCGGGGATATATTCAGCAGCAGGGAGTAAGGAGCGACGATGTGCTAATGAGCGTCCTCACGCTGGGCCACGCAAACGCGCAGGTCATGTGTCTCTTTACATCCATAGGCGCCGGAGCGACTGCGGTTTTTTATCCGCGTTTCTCGGCGTCGCACTTCTGGAAATGGGCCGCCGAATGCGGCGCCACGCACGTGAATATGCTCGGGGCAGTAGCAGAGTACCTGTGGGCGGCTGAGCCAACCGAGTGGGATAGCAAGCACAAAATAAGGATTGTTCTCTCAGGACCCGCGCCCCGTAACCTGAAAGAATTTCAGAAGCGTTTCGCTACCCGTATTATAGACGGCTACGGGTCTACGGAGATGGGCATGGTTTTGTGGAACGACCCAGAAGACACACGTCCGGGTTCGTCCGGTTATCCGATGGAGGGTTATTATGTGGAGCTGAGAGATCCTCAGGAAACCGCAAAGGTTATTCGCTCATTCTGGGATCCAACCGGAAACCCGAAGCCGCCCGATGAAGTAAAGGGCATCCTCTTTATAAAACCGCTTATTCCCCACACCACGCTCAATGAATACTTCAAGGATGAAAGACGGACGAGAGAAGCATTCGACGACGACGGGTCCTTTAATTCAGACGACCTGTTCGCGAGGGGAATGGACGGAAGGTACTATTTTCAGGGGCGGTTCAGCAGGATACGGGTATCGGGTGAGAATGTTGATCCAATTGCAGTGCAGGACTTAGCCGCTCAGTATCCGGCGATACAGGAGGCGATTGCCGTAGGGGTCAGGCTACCCGAGGTTTCAGACGATGAGATAAAGCTGAATATCACTCTGAAGAAGGGAGCTGATTTCAACCCCGAAGAGTTTTCAAAATGGATGGCCGGAATTGTGCCCGTCTTCATGGTCCCGAGGTTTATCGAGGTCTATGAGGGGGGGTTCCCGGTAACTGCCACACAGAAGATAAGGGTTTCAGAAATCAAAGAGACAACTGATAAAACGTGGGACAGGAACAAGACCGGACTCAAATTCCGCGCACGTTAAAAATTCACACGATGAATAATAAAAAAATAAACGCGGAGTATAGTAAGAGCAGCAAACACCCCTCAGCCATGCTCACTTTATGACCGGCCCTCATAATCGGAAGAGCAAGCAGCGAAAACAAAACCATCGCCGGGTATTCAAATTTTAAAAGCTCGGGATTAACGCCGACAGGACGAATGACTGATACCAGGCCGAGCATCCCGATATTGAAGATGTTACTCCCTATTATATTTCCCACAATGATGTCATGCTCCTTTCTCAGGACGGCGACTATTGAAGTCGCAAGCTCCGGAAGAGATGTCCCTATCGCGACTGCCGCTGTACCGATTACCAACTCGCTGATACCGAACGATTTAGCAATCGATATAGCGGAGTCAACGATAAATCGGGCACCGATAATGAGACCGAGGAGACCGACGACTAACGCCGCTCGCTTCGGAATGGACTTGTAAGCTCCGATAAACTCCTTATATTCTTGCTTTACACCATAGGATTCTCGTAATGCACTGTAATAACTATATATAGTAAAAACCACCAGTGAGCCGAAAAGGAAAATACCCTCTTGCCGTCCCAACTCGAATTTCAAGGATATTACGTACAGTGCTACGGAAAGAAAAATCATTAACGGAACTTAAACCTTTATCAAATTTATATTGATTGGTATAGGGCTTATCACGGGTGATATCCCCAATATCAGCCCTATGTTCGCAATATTGCTTCCCACTAAATTTCCCAGAACTATATCGCCCGATTCTTTGATAGCAGCGGTGATGCACACCACGAATTCTGGCGCCGAGGTACCGAAGGCCACGTAAGTCCGATGACAATAGGAGCAATCCCGATGAGCCTCGCAAGACGCGACGCCCCTTTTATAAGGCTCTCTCCACCGAGGAATAAGACTATGATTCCGGCGATAAATAATAAGATATCGATCGTTATGCTCACTGCCGGCCTTACGAATTTACGGAATTTTTATACAATCCATGATGATAACCAACACAGGGCGAGACTCAACAGACCAATCCTAATATTGAAATCCGCACCCCGTCTATTGAATATCATATGCTTATCAATTTGGTAATTAACTTTATTGTCTATGTGTATTAGTTTCCATAATTTGTCGGGAAATATCAGGTTGACAAACTTATCGTACTTTTCTATTGTAATAGAACTAAGTTTCTTAAACATTTGAAAATCCATAAAGCCAATACAAGGAGGATTGTTATGCAGTTATTGTTTAAACCTCGGGACGCAAAATATCTGGGCAAGGGAACACTACCGTTCGGTTCATTCGACGATACATCGGAATGGCAGCCCATCACCAAATGTCTCGAAATGGGAGCCGAAAAATTCCCGGATAAGACTATGTTTAGAGTAGGAAGTGGAGAAGGTGAAATAGTAGAGAGTTACTCATACAAAGAAACGAATGAATGGGCCAACCGCGTTGCAAACGGCCTCAAAAATGAATTCGGCGTTAAGAAAGGCGATAAAGTCGGAATGTACATGATTAACTGCTCGCAGTATGTAGCCTCGATAATCGCCATTCATAAAATTGGAGCCGTACAGGTCCCTATCAACAAGGACGAAAAGGGGGAAAGGCTCGCTTACGTAATCAACTATTCCGAAATGGTTGCTCTCGTTATCGATCCCGGGAGTGTGCCGTTCATAGAAGAAATCGCTAAGGACTTAACAAACCTGCGGGTCATATTCACTACTGGCGATCAGGCAAAGGTCCCAGCCGGCTTAGCTGGCATAAAAACACTCCCGCTCTCTACGTTCGATAAGTTTCCTTCCACTAACCCGGGGGTAAAGGTAACGACTCACGATATGGAAAGATGCATGTTCACCTCAGGCACGACGGGCATGCCCAAAGGTGTCGCGAGAGACCACGGGGGAGTGATACTGACAGTCCGTGCATATCTGCAGCAACAGGGAGTAAGAAGCGAAGACGTGCTCATGAGCGTGCTTTCCCTCGGGCATGCGAACGCGCAGGTCATGTGTCTGTTCAGCGCAATGGGGACGGGCGCTACTGCGGTATTTTTCCCACGTTTTTCAGCGTCGAGCTTCTGGAAATGGGCCTCAGGGTGTGGCGCTAACTGCGTCAACATGCTGGGAGCGATCGCCGAGTATCTGTGGGCGGCTGAGCCGAACGAGTGGGACAGGAAGCATAAAATACGGATTATGCTCGGATCCCCCGCTCCCCGGAACCTTCAGCAGTTTCAGGAGAGGTTCGGAGTGAGGGTAATCGACGGATACGGCTCTACGGAAATGGGAATGGTGCTCTGGAAGGACCCTGAGGACCACCGACCGGGATCGTCCGGTTTTTCCATGGAGGGATATTACGTCGAGCTGAGAGACCCGCAAGAACAGAGCAAAGTAATGAGACCTTTTTGGGACCCCTATGAAGACCCTACACCGCCCGATGAAGCAAAAGGGCTGCTATATGTCAAGCCGCTAGTGCCACACACGACGCTAAACGAATACTTCAAAGACCAAAGACGGACGAGAGAAGCGTTCGACGACGACGGGTTCTTCAACTCTGACGATTTATTCGCGAGAGGAATAGACGGGAGGTACTACTTCGTAGGGAGGTTCAGCAGGATAAGGGTATCGGGAGAAAACGTCGACCCCATAGCTGTACAGGACTTCGCTTTGCAGTACCCCGCCATACAGGAAGCGGTAGCGGTAGGAATAAGACTGCCCAACGTCTCGGATGACGAAATCAAACTGAATATTACTCTCAAACAGGGTGAGAAGTTCGACCCGATAGAATTCTGTAGGTGGATGGCGGAAAGGGTAATGGTCGCTATGGTCCCGCGGTTTATAGAAGTCTATGAAGACGGATTCCCGGTCACCGCTACACAGAAAATCAGAGTCGCAGAGATAAAGGAGATTACGGAGAAGACCTGGGACAGAAGCAAATCGGGGCTCAAGTTCAGTGCGAGAAAATAATTCCGGTTCAATTATTATCTTTCACTTCTATTATCTTTCACTTCACTAATTAATGGCATACGCAGACGATGAGAGATGCATGCGCCTGGCTATCGAACAAGCACAAATCGCCGGGCGCATGGGCGAGGTACCCATCGGCGCAGTCATAACCGATAAATCCGGTCAAGTAATATCGAGCGGATACAACCTCCGCGAAGCCTCGAACGACCCCACTGCACATGCCGAAATACTAGCCATAAAGAAGACAGGTGAAGCGCTCGGAAGCTGGAGGCTAGAAGGTACAACCATATTCGTTACCATCGAGCCCTGCCTCATGTGTGTGGGCGCTATTATACTAGCCAGGATAGGTCGCCTCGTTTTCGGGGCTCGGGACCCTAAAGCGGGTGCGGTAGTCTCGGTCTACACAATTGGAAGCGACTGCAAGTTAAATCATGAGTTCGAGGTTATAGAAGGTGTTTGTAAGGACGATTGTTCAAATCTGATAAATGATTTCTTCAAAACTCTCAGGCGATAGTCAATACCGCTTATTACTTTCCCCCGAATAGACTCAGGACATCGGATATGACGCTCTTGTCTTCCGTTCCGGCAAGCTTCTCAAGCTCACCGTTATCGAGCCACACGCCTCCGCATCTACTGCATCTGTCTATCCTTATCCCCCTGAACGCCACTTCATTGAGGTTCCCGCCGCATTTGGGGCATTTCATATAGCAAAGCGTTCTAATCCCCTCTCTTTCTTCGTCTTCAGTTTCGTGTTTAACTTTCTCTTTCAGTCTTTTCGATTTTTCTGCTTCCTCTTTGGCAAAATATTCTTCTTCCGTTTTCGAAGGTTTCTCTTTTGTCATTTCATTCTCCTCCGCATAATGTTTGAGTTTACGGGCGGAAATACGTAGCATAGAACTTCCTAACCTGCTCTTCGGTATCAATTAACCTTTCTGCAAGGGGATTATTATAATCCTCTTTTCCTCTTGCTCAACCTTCGTCTCATAGCTCACGCCGCCTTCCCGCTTGAGAGTCAGGTATGCGATCCTCCTTTCGGATGCTGACATCGGCTCGAGCGAGACAGGTTTCTTGATTTTCCTGACCTTCCTGGCCGTCTCTCTGACGAGCTTGGAGATGTCGTCCTCCCTTCGCCTTTTGTACCCGTCCACATCTATAGCTACTCTTTTATCCCTGCCGTCAGTGCACGTCCGCCCCGAGATCTTGCCCACAACATACTCGAGCGCCTTTATCATTTCCCCTCTTTTCCCAATAAGAAGCCCTTTGTCGTTCGTATCCCTTATCTCGAGCTTTATTTTCTCCGGACCCTCTTTTAACGTGACGGAATATGTGGGAACAAGATATTTCAGGATTTCTTCGAGGGCTTTTTTCGACCTGAGGCCCTTCTCGCTCAGGTTCTCGTTCTTTACTTTTACCCTGATCTTGGCATTCCTGCTTCCAATGCCTAGAACACCTCTGGAACCTTCCTCCAGCACCTCGATGTCGACTTCGCTCCTGGGAATCCCGAGTTCCTCGCATGCGCTTATCGCTGCTTCAGATGCCGTTTTCCCCTCCCGTTCAATTACAATTCCCATGATCACCCTCCTATGGAAGCGTTTACACGACGGTTAACGTAAACCTGCTGGGCTATTGAAAGCATATTGCTAACCGTCCAATATAGTATCAAGCCCGAAGGTAGCCCCCAAAACATTACTGTAAAAATTATAGGCATAAATTGCATCATTTTCATCTGCAGCTGCATATTTTCGTTACCCGTGCTCGGCGTCATCGGGGTCATCTTCTGAGATATAAACCAGGAGATGCCCATGACCAGAGGGAGTATTCTGAAAGGAATTTCTATCCCCGGTATATTGAATAAGTGCTCGGGTTCGGACAGATCGTTAATCCAGAGAAACGAGCTTTGCCTGAGATCGATTGAATGCAGCAGTACGTCGTATAGAGCGATAAAAACGGGGAGCTGGATAATAAGAGGCAAACAGCCGCCGAGCTGGCTCAGGGGATTGATGCCGTGACTCGAATACAGCTTCATCATCTCGGAATTCTGTTTAGCCTTGTCGTCTTTATATTTCTCTTTTAATGCGTCCATCTTGGGCTTGATTTTCTCCATCTTGACTTGCATCTTCTTCATAGAGACCATGCTCCTGACCGTCAAGGGAAGGAAAATCAAGCGCATTAAAACGGTAATTACTATTATTGAAATGCCGTAATTGTGGAAATAGCTGTTGATCCATTTAAGCAAATCCAGAAGCGGTTTTGCGACGATTTCGACCCATCCGTAATTGATCGACTCCTGGAGATTGTATCCTACGGCTTTTGTCGTATCGTACTCGAGAGGGCCGAGGTAGACTTCCCAGTTCTTAATAAAGTTTTTACCGGGAGGTATCTCGTCTCCGGGATATGCGTACAATGCCTTCATGAGCCCGTTTTGCTCAACCGGAGAGACTGTCACAGTAGAATTATCACCCGTTTCGGGGAGGAAAGCGGTAACGAAGTATTTCTGCGAGTATCCGAACCAATCTATAACACCCGAGTAGGCGCGGGGCTCTTTGGGCTTCTTTGTAACCGACTTCACGCTGTTCGAGACGAGCGCCATGAAGCTCATCGTATTCCCGCCCCTTCCGTGCTGCTCGACTTTGCCGAACCATTTGATATCGAGATTCTGCTGGAGAGGAGAATCGCCCGGATTGGTCACCTCGAACTTTTGTTTCAACACAAAGCTGGAGGCATCGACTATATATACCTTCTTAATGCCGATTCCCTCGGGCGATTTCCAGGTAAATGTAATTTCCTTCGTGCCCTCGGGAACGTTTACATCGTTCTCTCCCGAGTACTCGAACGGTATGAGCTCGGGAATCTTGTAACCCTTGAGATTCAACAATGTGCTGAACCCCGGAGGTGTATTCTTAAAAAGATCGACAGGAAGGCCGTCCTCCGCGCTCTCTTTAAATTTCTTAAGCTCCCACTTGTATATTCTTCCTCCAGCCGTATCTATGACACCGTGATAGAGAGGAGTGTCGATCGCTATCAGCTTACCTTCGGGAGAAGGATGGATATTGTCGGAATCCGCTCCCTGTTGATACTCTTCCGTCTGTTCGGAGGTGCCGGTACCCGGAGCAGGCGGCGATTTCTCAGCCACTTCCTGTCCGGCGGGTTTCTTAATTTGGGGCTTGTTGGGTTTTGCAAAGAAATACGTATATCCGAAGAAAATTAACAGGGATAGTACGAAAAATAGAATTGTATTAATCTTGTTGTCACGCATCCCCTTGTCCTTTACCGAACCGGATCATGTCCGCCGGCGCTTAGCGGGTGACATCTCGCGATTCTTTTGATAGTAAGCCATACACCCTTCACGATTCCGTATTTCTTGAGGGCTTCCACAGCATACTCGGAACAGCTGGGATAGAATCTGCAAGAAGAGGGCAAAATCGGTGAAATCAATAATTTGTAAATATTAATTAGCGAAGTGGCAAAGTACACTAACAAATTCGAGATCATGATAATTTGGACCTGATTATTTCCTCAATCTCTCTCTTCGCAAGTGAGTAATCAAGCGTTTCGCTGCCTTTTTTCGCTACGAAAACTACGTCCATAGAACCAAAGAGAGATTTATTCAGCCTGAAAAACTCACGCAGAACCCTTTTGACCCGGTTCCTATCAACGGCCCCGGGCACCATCTTTTTGCCGACCACTAACCCTATCCTAGCGTATCCGAGTGAGTTGGGAGCGCATAGTATATTGAAGTGCTCTGTACTGAGCCTCATGCTCTTCCCAAAAATCTCTTCGTATTCAGACTTCTTACGGATTTTTAATTCTTTTGGGAAAGATAACCTCACCACAAAATTCATTTCTTCCAGCGCTGCACCGTGAGACTGCGCCTGCCCTTTGCAATACGTCTCTTGAGACTGCGTCTGCCGCCCTTAGTGCTCATTCTTTCGCGAAATCCATGCACCCTTAATTTCTTTTTTTCGTGAGGTTGATAAGTTCTTTTCATAACGCGCCCTAAAAACTAACACGAAATGTTTTTATGGTCAAGGAACGGAAGCCCCTGACAATTTGGCGGCTTCTCCCCAGTTCTATACTCTCTACCACCCTTTGAACAGCCCGCGGTCGGCTTCTATAAAACTAACACATTTGTTAGCTATTGCAATATAATATTGCAATAAAACACCAAATTAAACCTAAATATGGCGTTATTGCATATTGCGAATGCGAAGAACTTTCTTGACAAGCCAGCCTTGACACTTATAGTATTAGCCAGAAATGAATAAATTTATAGAAATCGTAAAACTAAATAGGAATACTTGTAATGAATCGTTTTAAAGAAAATACACCGTTTGAAGTGAGAGATTTTCATATCGAGCCGATCAGCACATTACCAACATTCAAAGAGATATTGAAAATGGGTGTTCTAGTCGCTCTACTCATTCAAACGAGATAACTTATTTAAAACGGGGTCTGAAAAACACTTTAAAATCCATACAATCCAAAAAACCGATTAGTATCCGCTGAGCACATCTTTATTTTCTAAATCCATTACAGCGAGGAGTAATATCCATGGCTCAACGCCTCAACGATTTTATTACGCTTTCTTTTTTCGGATTAATTAAAGTAAGCTTATTTATCCTGTTCTTCTGTCTTTCAATATTATTCTTTTTCAAATCGAAAGATTTGGCGTTTGAGGAAACGCCCGCTTTCTCGAGCTTAAACATACACCAGGGAGACGGTGACTATTTAACATTCGGCCCTGCCTCTGAAGAATCGGAAGCGCCGGAGATAGAGAACTTCACACCGGAGGAGGCTGGGGTCTACTTTTTCATTTTGAGGTTATCGGAATCGATCAGCCAGGAGAATGCTCGCAAGCTCGCAAAACTGATAGTAGAGGAATGCGGCAATTATGAGAACCTCGACCCGTATCTGGTACTCGCGGTAATTCAGGTCGAGAGTGAGTTCTCACCCAAAGCGGTATCCAAAAAGGGCGCGATAGGCCTGATGCAGGTTATGCCCGGAACGGCCGAATTCGTAGCCAAGGAAATGGGCATCACGTATAACGGAAGGAAATCGCTCTATGATCCGTTTATAAATGTTAAGCTCGGCATTCATTATCTGTTCATATTGACCAACCGTTACGATTCTACTGAAAACGCCCTCGATGCCTACAATACCGGTCCATCCAATTTCGAAAAGTCTCCGTGCTCCGATAAAAAGCAGTCGAGATATGTGAAAAAAGTGCTCAATCTCAAAAGCTACCTCGAAGAAGAGAGCTTGCTTCTTGCCAAAACCACCTGAATCCTTTAAATATTATCCCGTAGCGCGGATAGGTTGATTATCCGTACCGCGCTCCTGGCACGAAAGGGGATTCTGATATTACATGAAATTCGGCATAGCGGTCCCTAATTTCGGTGATTACGCGAAGAGAGAAGAAATTCTGGAAATCTCCGCTCTCGCCGAAGAGCTCCGTTACGACTCCCTCTGGGTCAGCGACCACGTAATCATCCCGAATTCGCACGAGGGCTTCGGAGACACTTTCCTCGACCCGTTTATAGCCCTCACATACATAGCCGCAATTACCAAAATCATTGAGCTCGGAACGAGCGTAATAATCCTCCCCTACAGAAATCCAATCGTGCTCGCAAAGATGGTCTCCACACTTGACTGCCTGTCCCGCGGAAGGGTCGTTCTCGGGGTCGGAGCAGGGTGGCTTGAGGGTGAATTCGATGCGCTCGGGGTGCCTTTTAAAGAGCGCGGGGCAGTTACGGACGAGTATATCGAAATCATAAAAGAACTCTGGACGAGTGAAACTCCTCACTATAAGGGAAAATACCATGAATTTTCGAATCTAATGTTTTCGCCCAAGCCTCATCGGAAACCCAATCCCCCGATATGGGTAGGGGGAGGAAGTAAAAGAGCGATAGAGCGTGCGGTCAGGCACGGTGACGGCTGGCACCCTGTGGGATATACTCCGTCGGAGCTCAGGGAAAAAGCCGATTATCTGAATAGCCTTTTATCAGATGAAAAAAGAGACAACTTTGTCATATCCCTCAGAAGAAACCTCGAGATAGATGAGGATAAAGAATTTAAAGCGGACGATACACTCCGCGGGGGGAGAGAAAAAATAGTGAAGGGTATTCGGGAATATAGCGCGGCGGGGGCGACTCACATGATTCTCTATATACTGGCAATCGATTTTAAAGGCATCCTGAAAACGCTCAGGGTCTTCGCAGAAGAGATCAGGCCGGATTTCGGATAGTAGGCGCATAAGATTGTCATATGTTTTATTCTATCGTCGATACGGATGTGCCAGCCGCACAACTGCTATACTTCTAAGCATATTCGCGATTGATCACCGGACACCGACTCCCGTTAATTACGTTGACAGGGATTCAAAGTTCGTGGGATAATGGGTTTCGGCATACACTTTAGCAACGGGGAGAGAAACAAATGGATAACGAAAACAAGAAATTCACCGCTGCCGCAGTGCAGGCAGCTCCCGTATTTCTGAACAAAGCAGAGACCATCGGGAAGATTGCGAGCCTAATCGAGGAAGCGGCCGAGAACGGCGCGAGCCTTATAGTGTTCCCCGAGGCGATTATCCCCTGCTACCCGTACTGGCCCAAGGACATCGGGACCGCGGAAGGAAGGAAGCTCGTTTTAGATGCCTATATCGAGCTCCATAAGAACTCGGTCGAGATACCCGGGAGCGATTCGGACAAGCTATGCGATGCTGCGAAGAAAGCGGGGGCGTACATCGTACTCGGCGTGAACGAGAGAGAAGGCGGCACGTTATATAATACTATCCTCTACATCGACAAGAACGGCTCTATTCTGGGAAAACACAGGAAGCTCATGTCCATAGACAGCGAAAAATGTATATGGGGCATGGGGGGCTCAGAAGACCTCAACGTATTCGATACCGAAGTCGGAAAGATCGGAGGGTTTTTCTGCTACGAGCACCATATGACCCTTGCAAAGTACGCCATGTTCATGAAAGGAGAGCAGATTCACGCGGGGCTCTGGGCCGGACACGGGTTCGTGAAACCGACCATGGATTTTGCAAGCCGCGAGTACGCATTCGAGGGACAGGTTTTCGTCATCGCATCTTCAGGACATATAACCGAGGACATGGTACCCGACAGCTTCCCGCTCAAGAAATACACGATATGGGACTACCCAGGCGGGAGTGGCATTATCAGCCCGAGAGGGGAGTACCTGGCAGGTCCTGTTTACGGTAAAGAAGACATCGTATATGCGGAAATAGACACGGATGCGATAATACGGTCAAAAGCCGTGATAGACGGGGTCGGGCATTTTTCGAGGCCCGATATATTGAAGCTCGAGATAAAGGGATACAATCCGGATACAAAAAGGGTAACGGCCAAAATCCCGGCCGAAGGCAGAAAAAGCCTTCGAAAACAAACGCCGGAGAGAAAGAGAGGACATCTCGGGAAGTTAAATAAATTCAGCTGACCCCGGCCTCTATTGAACGGATTAAATTCTGTTTAAGATCCCAGAGCTTTTCTGAAAGCGAGACGTGATATATGTGCGGGTTCATGATGCGCCTGACGCCGGAATCGAGCCTGTTTATATCGTCGGTCCTAATTGTCCTGATCTCCTCGATGGAAGGAAATTCGTAAACGATTCTGCCTTCATCCAACACCCCAACAAGCAGCGGCTCCGCCATGCTGATCTCATTCTTCCTCATAATCCTGTACTTGGTATGGTCAGAAGGGTGGTGCAGCCTTAATATATCATTCTCCCGGGGATCGCTTTCATCTATAGTGAGTATGTCAGCGGTCGCGTTCCCCCTCTTGTCATAGATACGCCAGGCTATTTTATTCCCGGGGTTGAGAGTTTTTGTCGGCGTCTCCGATAATTTAATTGCAGGTACCCATTCCCCATTTTCCTTTACAGCGACGAGCTTATACACACCGTCGAGAGCAGAGTCCCCCTTTGAGGTTATTAGTTTCGTTCCCACACCGTACACAAGCCTTTTTATGAGGTTGTCCGGGTCTATTCCGTAGCGTGGGGCCTCCTCCTCGATCTGGGTTATTATCTGCCAGATGACGAGTTCGTCGAGCTGATTGGAGAGTACTATCCTCGTATCGGGAAAGCCTGCGCTGTCTAGCATCCTCGCCGACTGTATGGACAAATACGCAAGATCGCCTGAATCGAGCCTTATACCGACGGGCTTGTGCCCTTTCCTCCTGAGATCCTCGAATACCTTTATTGCGTTGGGTACTCCGCTCTCGAGAGTGTTTATCGTATCGACTAGCAGAAGACAGTCGTCAGGATACGTTTCGGCATATGCCCTGAAAGCTCCCAGCTCCCCTTCTCCGAGCGTCATGAACACCTGTACCATGCTGTGCGCATGAGTCCCTTTGGGTGGAAAGCCAAGTACGCATGAAATCCCTACTGTCGAGGAAAAATTGGCCCCGCCTATCAGCGCCGCCCTTATGCCCGCGTTAACCCCGAGGTCGGGACCCCTCCTCATACCGAACTCGAGTATGGGCTGACCCCGCCCCGCTTCTCTTATCCTGGCCGCTTTGGTCGCTATAAGTATCTGGTAGTTGAGCTTGTTTAGGAGTGGGGATTCGAGAATCTGCGCCATCAGGAGCGGTCCCTGAACCACTGTTACGGGAACATTCGGATGGACGACCCTTCCCTCCGGGAGCGCAAGCATCTTTATTCCGTCGAAATTCCCGTTCTTCCTCAGCCACAAGAGAAATTCATCACTGAATGTTGGTGTGCCCGTTTGACCAGTCTGTGTTTTGAGGTAGTTAATCTCTTCGTCTCCGAACGACACTTTTTTTACCCACTCCACGAGCCACTCAAGACCGGAGTTCACACAGTAACCGGCTTTGTGATGACCATAATCCGGATAACTCCTGAAGAAATGATCGAATTGTGCATGGGTTTCATGAAGCCCGAACCTGTAATACAACTGAGCCATTGTGAGCTGGTACTGGTCTGTAAACAGTATCCCTTCGGCTATTTTGTTATCCATTTCGATTACTTAATTTATGCGGATTATATATCGCTATATGGAAATCTTTCGGTTTCTGACAATAATTAACAACCCCGTCTCTTAATGTATAGATTTTTTTTTAGTCTAAGTCAACAATACCGTATAGTCGGGATCATAACCCAGGCCGGAAACTTGTGGCAAATTTCGCCAATATACGACGCAAGATTGAATTGATTGACAATATGCGATATTTCTTATAAAATTTTGTAGTAGCAACAAAATACGGGCATTGACAGAATTATACGGTCATTTTCCGGACGAAATGGCAAACCATTCGAAAGGATGGGACGCAAAGCAAAGGGCCTAAAGGGGCATATATCATATAACCCACATGGTTGTCATGCCGCCGAAACTTGGATAAGCTCATTCTCAAATAACTTCGACCTCCTGAATTCGGTTTCCGAGAGAAGCAGCCATGCGAAATAACAGTGAGCCGTCACGTCCGGGGCATCAAGGGGCAGTGCAAGATGGAAACTATCGGCAAAGTATTGAGTATTGTGCTACTCACTATCTTTGGTTCAGCCGCTGCAACTGTATATCTAGTCGATTCAAATAATATGCCTTCTTTTTTAGGCACAGCACCGGCCGGCTACATATCCGACAAGGGGGAGCCCGAAAACGATTCCAAATTTTTTTACGATACTAACTACAGGGACAGAGAGAAATACAATTACGCCGAACCTTTTGTAGAAAGCGACGACCCCGAACATTACAACGACGTAAAGCCGATCTGGGGACAGACATATGACTCCGGCCCCATAGCCGGCACACAAAGAGCTAGAGAGCTCGCGGAGGGAAACTCGAGGGATTCGCTTAAGAAAAATATGGAATACTGGAAAGCCAGATATGACAGCGACGTTAAATCCGGCAGTTTTAGGGGTGCGGACACTGCATACCGTAACTATTCGGAATATAAACAAGCCTTAGAGTTAAAACAACCATAAGAAAGATAGACTCGCATTTTTTGTCCGAATTTCACCGTGGGAAAACCCAACCGTCGCATTAAGTTGATACTTACTTCGCAAAAATCAAAATATAGATTTCAAAAGAGAAGGAATAGTTTTGTAAGGAAGAAATCACCGATAATAATCAAGAGGAGAGCTACAACTACGGTTGATGTCGTTGCCCTTCCGACACCTTGTGTCCCGCCATCCGCTTTCATCCCTATATAGCACCCCGTAATAGCCACAATTATCCCGAAGAAAAACGTTTTCGATATTCCGCTAATGAAGTCATTTATAGTTACCCACTCGAGTATGCTCGAAAGAAACAGCCTGGGCTTTACGTCGAGTTCCAAGTTAGACATAATCATGGCGCCCAGAATTCCCGCGAAGTCTGATATAACTGCCAGGAACGGAAAAGAGATTACGGAGGCGACGAGCCGCGGAACGACAAGTTTTCTGATAGGGTCAGCTCCGAGCGTTCTTATGGCGTCGATCTGCTCCGTTACCTTCATCGATCCGATCTCTGCGGTGATTCCCGAACCCACCCTTCCCCCGACCAGGAGCGATGTCACGACGGGACCGAGTTCTCTCACAAACGACAGCGATACGACCGGACCGACGACACCTTTCGCTCCAAACCACGCAAATCCCCAAGCGAGCTGAACAACCATAACCATTCCTATCGCCATCGCAGAGGCTATAACGATAGGGACCGATTTGAATCCGATTTCATCCAGCTGTTCGATTACCAGCCGGAAATTAAAAGGGCGCGTGAAACTCGAGTACACAGACCTGTAGAGGAAGAGCCATATATCTCCCAGACCCTCAATGAACGAAACGCAGTACGATCCGAGCCGTATTATGTAGTTATCCATCATAATCTAGAGGACTCTGAACTGAGAAATAAATTCGTCAAAAACCGCGGCCCCCGTATCGAAGTTATCAGGTGACGAAGCGTATGTAAAATCATACACGCAATTGTACTTTTTAAACACTCGGGCATCTATCTTTACCGGAGCTTTGTCGAGCATTCCGGTATATATGGTGCTGAGCGCATCCTGCCCGTCTATTTCAGTTTTCTGTCTTGACTGCGCTTCCTTGTCCTTTATACCGACTATAAGAGATTCGGATAGCGCTTTTAAACTATACTTCGTTTTACGCTCATCGCAGGTCGAATTCACCGTTATAGTCGAATCGCCCGACACGTTACTGAAAGCGAGGTCCCCGCCCTTTATCCCGATCCTTTTCCAGCCTTCGGGGAGAGTGCCAATCCGGTATGAAGTATCCTCGGATGTATATACCAGCCCGTTAAGCTTGCCCTTATCGCCAGACCCGGAATATGCATAAGAGCCAACGAATTTCCCTATGGAGCAGGATCCGAGAAAAAGAACCGTCGAGAATAAGATAACTGTAGCTATATTCATGAGATGATGAATCTTAATGAAGATTTTCCTGCCTGGATCAGAGTGCCTGCTCTACGATCTGCCGATGGATTCTCAATAATACTCGAATCCATATAAAAACCAAACATATTAAAACCTTAAATAATATTAGCTCCTCTTTTCGAGGGAATAAATCGAGTGAGATAATTTTATATACGTGTAACCGCAATAATAAGGACGGGGAAGTTTACAAGCGGGTCCCGTAGGCACCGGTAACACGTATTTGTGCGTCGATTTGACTCGCCAGGGACTCTAAATTAACATTTAATCCCCATGACCGTAAGAACCAGATTCGCCCCGAGCCCCACAGGCTCTCTCCACATCGGCGGGGCGAGAACAGCCATTTTCAACTGGCTCTTTTCGAGACACTACGGCGGTGAATTCATACTTCGCATAGAAGATACGGACCGCTCGCGCTCTACAGAGGAGTCTATAGAGGAAATTACGGATGCCATGAAATGGCTCGGTCTCGACTGGGACGAGGGACCGTTCAGACAATCGGACAGGCTCGAGATATATAAGGAATTCGCAAATAAGCTTATCACCTCAGGCTATGCATATAAGTGTTATGTGACCTCGGAAGAGCTCGAAGAGAAGAGAAAAGAGGCCCAGGAACGGGACGAGGTCTTCCGTTATAAACGCGCATGGGCCGATAAGAACGCAGGTCCAGATAAGCCCTATGCAGTACGTCACCTGACACCGGACTCTGGAACTATCGAGGTGCGGGATATTTTGCGCGGGAAGGTAGTTTTCGATGCCTCGGAGATAGATGATTTCGTTATACTCAAAACAGACGGCTTCCCCACATACAATTTTGCGGTTGTGGTCGATGACTCCCTGATGAAGATAACCCATGTTATAAGAGGGGACGACCATCTGATTAATACCCCCAGACAGGCGCTTATCTATAGAGCGCTCTCGCTCGTAGAGCCTGAAGTAGCCCATGTCTCCATGATCCTCGGACCTGACGGCAAGAGACTCAGCAAGAGACACGGGGCCAAATCCGTTGTCTCGTACAGGGAAGAGGGTTATCTGCCTGATGCGCTTGTGAATTATCTTGCAAGGATGGGTTGGTCTTACGGGGACCAGGAGATATTCACGAGGGACGAGCTCATAGAGAAATTCACTCTCGATAACGTAGGTAAGTCCGCTGCGGTATTCAATCCTGAAAAGCTCCAATGGTTAAACGGCTGGTTCATACGTAACAAGCCGCCCGAGGAGATAGCGGAGCTCATCCTTCCGATTCTCCATGATAAAGGTATGAAGGCGGAGCTCGACAAGAAACTCGTCATGATAGTGAAGGAACTCGGCCCCAGGGCAAAGACCCTTCTCGATATAACGGATTCGCTCGACTATTTTTACGCAGACAAGATCGAATACGAAGTAAAAGCGGCTGACAAGTTCCTCACGCCCGGGATTCTGGACGTAATAATTGACCTCACCGAGAAGCTCTCTAATCTCCGGTCGTTCACGGCAGACGAAATAAAGAAGGTGTTCGAAGGCATTATGGAAGAGAGGGAGTTAAAGCTCGGAATCATTGCCCAGCCCGTAAGGGTAGCACTCACCGGGGGAACCGTGAGCCCAGGTATTTTCGAGGTGATGGAGATACTGGGGAAAGACGAAGTTATTAAACGGTTAGAGAGTGCCATCTTGCACATCGGAATGAATTCGACAAGTAACGGGAATTTGACTTAGAATTGTTAAGTAATGGCTAGAAAAGCATTAAGCAAGGATGCTGAAAATACTATTCTTTTAAAATGCCGGAGACGATGTTGCATTTGTTTTGGACTCTATAGAGACACGAATATTAAAAAGGGTCAGATCGCTCTCATTGACAAAAACCCAAACAATAACCAAACAAACAACCTGGTATTTTTATGTTTGGGACACCACGACGAATACGATAGATAAACTAGCCAAGGCAAAAATCTAACCATACATGAAATTGTTAGTGTTAGAATTGAACTCTATACTGAAATAGAATATCTGTGGAAACAAAAAGTAAAATTCGGCAAAATTGAAGTTGATACATCTAACAGTATCGATGGGTATCATATTAGAGATGGAATAATTGAAAGCTCTGAGTTCGACATAGAAACTCTAGATGGCGATATCGTTCGAGTACGTGGATTTGCACTCTGGGGAAAAACGCAAGCGCGTAGTCCAAACATTGGGGAATTTGACTTTGAATCACATTTGATTGACGGGAAATTAGAATTTATGGATAGAATACAAGATAGAACGTACCAATTAATAATTTCTTTTGAAGAAAATCGTATCATTGCAAAGGAGAAAAATTGCCCTGGCTACTTTGGTCTTAATTTGTCATTCGAAGGTGAATATATCAAAATAAGCAAATAGTTTCATGTAGCGCAATAAGATACAAATATAAAAATCATTGTTTGAACTCATCAATTTTCATAATTTTTCAGCCTTTACCAATACATAATTGCTATCTGTAAAACTATTAGAATTCTCTTTTCTTCAATATTGGAAAAAGCCCTTCCCAGATTTTCTGCCTAGCCATCCGGCCCTTACCATCTGTCTGAGTAAAGGGGCGGCCCTGTATTTCGAATCCTGGAACTCCCTATGGAACACGTCCATCACGTCGATAGTGACATCGAGCCCTATGAGGTCGATGAGAGCAAGCGGACCTATTGGCTGGTTCGTGCCGAGCTTCATGGCCTTGTCTATGTCCTCAGGCGTCCCGACGCCGTCCTGATACGCGAATACCGCCTCATTGAGCATCGGGATGAGAATTCTGTTCACGATGAAGCCGGGTACGTCCTTTGTCCTGACAGGCTCCTTTCCGAGAGCAGTTGCAAAATTAAAGGCGAACTCCGCGGTCTCGTCGGATGTCGTAAGCGTCTTGATTATCTCTACAAGTTTCATAACAGGAACGGGATTAAAGAAGTGCATGCCGACAACCTTATCCGGTCTTCTCGTCCCGACCGCGATCTCAACGATCGGTAAAGACGAAGTGTTCGTCGCGAGTACAACATCTGGCCCAGTCGACACGTCGAGCTTCTCGTAGATTTCCTTTTTTACCTTAATATCCTCGAACGCTGCTTCTATAACGAGGTCAACATCCTTAAAACCTTCATAATTTGTGCTTGTTTTGATCCTTGATACAATGGATTTGCTTTCCTCTCCGCTTATAGTCTCTTTCTTCACGAGACGTGCGAGACTCCCCTCCATACCTTTGATTCCCCTGCCCAGAGCGGCCTCCGTGACATCGACCAGCACCACTTCCCTGCCGCTCGAAGCAACTACCTGTGCAATCCCCGAACCCATTGTTCCAGCTCCGACGACTCCCACTTTCTTTATATCTTCCGCCTTTTTGGACATGTTGCTCTCCTTGTTGTCGCAGTTGCGAAATTTAGGGATTTATTATACCCAAATGTCAATTTAATCAAGTCTCCCGATCAGAGAACGACCTCCAGTATTTGTAAGACTTGTAATTTGAAAGAGGAATGTTCCCGAATTACAATACCCCCGATGAAGGTCATAGGACTTACAGGGAACATAGCCTCGGGCAAAAGCTCTGTCGCTGCAATGTTCGAAGGGCTCGGAGCAAGGATAATCGACGCCGACGAGATAGCACGACTAGTAGTCGAGCCCGGTAAGCCGGCCTGGAACGAAATTATAGATAGATTCGGTAAAGATATACTTGAGCCCGGCGGTACCATCGACAGGAAAAAGCTTGGGGAGATTATCTTCAACGATCAGGAGAAAAGGATGACGCTGAATGAAATCACACACCCCAGGATAATCGGGAAGATCAGGGAAGTGGTAAACGAAGGCAGAAAGGAGAATATCCCCGTCGTCATAATAGAAGCCGCGCTGATAGTGGAAAAAGGCGGCCTCAGAGACCTGATCGACGGGCTTATTGTGGTGACCGCTGACGAAGAGACACAGATCGGAAGGCTCATTCGGGAGAAGGGCTATTCGAGAAAGGAGGCGGTCTCAAGGCTGAGCGCACAAATGCCTGCACGGGAGAAGGTGAAATTTGCTGACTACATTATCGACAACTCCGGACCATTAGAGACTACTCGCAAACAGGTATTAGACCTCTGGGAAGTTATAAGAGATTCCGGCTAACAGCACTCAAGTCCAGATTATGCCTAATGATAAACTCATTTCAGTCGCGAAAAAGCGGACAAGAATCCCTATAATTAATCGTTTGCTTCCCGATGCAGCGCCTTCTCTTTACGCTTGCAAAGTGGGTATTTACAGAGTATTTTTTTGGATTCTCTAAAACCTTCAAAGGAGCAAATAATGAAGGATAAGATTGCCGTACTCGAACAAAAAGAAAAAGAGGCTGAGGCAGGGGGCGGTGAGGCAAGGGTTCAGAAACAGCATGAACTCGGCAAGCTCACGGCAAGAGAAAGAATCGATCTGCTTCTCGATAAAAACACCTTCGTAGAGCTCGACAAGTTCGTGGTTCACAGATGCGCTGACTTCGGAATGGAGAGCAAGAAGTACCTGGGAGACGGGGTCGTCACCGGCTACGGCAAGATCGAAGGGCGGCAGGTCTTCGTCTATGCACAGGACTTTACCGTTTTCGGCGGCTCACTAGGGATGGTTCACGGTAAAAAGATATGTAAGGTTATGGACCTAGCGATGCAGGTGGGCGCCCCGGTTATCGGCCTTAACGACTCGGGCGGCGCGAGGATACAGGAAGGAGTTGAGAGCCTTGGGGGCTATGGAGAGATTTTTTGCAGGAACGTGCTCGCTTCAGGAGTAGTACCTCAGATATCAGCGATCATGGGCCCGTGCGCAGGCGGCGCGGTATATTCACCGGCTATCACCGATTTCACCGTAATGGTAAGCAACACGAGCTACATGTTCATAACAGGGCCCGACGTAATAAAAGCGGTTACTCACGAGGAAGTGAACTCGGAAGAATTGGGCGGGGCCATGGTGCACAACTCGAAAAGCGGCGTCGCGCATTTCGCTGTCGAAGACGACAAGGAGTGCATTCTGCTGATTAAAGAACTCATGAGCTTTCTGCCTTCAAATAATATGGAAGACCCGCCAAGAACGGACACCGACGACCCTTCTGACAGGAGAGTTGCGGCATTGAGGGCTATCATTCCCGAAAACCCCAACAAACCGTATGATATTAAAGACGTTATAAACGCTGTCGTGGACGAAGGCTACTTCTTTGAAATTCAGGAGCATTATGCTCAAAATATAGTAATCGGCTTCGCGAGAATGGCCGGCAGAGTAATCGGCATAGTCGGAAACCAGCCCAATTTTCTCGCGGGCTGTCTCGACATCGACGCGTCGGTAAAAGCGGGCAGGTTCGTGAGGTTCTGTGACTGCTTTAATATCCCCATTCTGACATTCGAAGACGTGCCCGGTTTCCTTCCGGGGACTTCACAGGAGTGGGGCGGTATCATCAAGCACGGAGCTAAACTCCTGTACGCGTACAGCGAGGCGACTGTCCCGAGGGTGACTGTTATTACGAGGAAGGCTTACGGCGGAGCTTACGACGTCATGTCGTCAAAGCACGTAAGAGGCGATATCGTAATGGCGTACCCGACAGCCGAGATCGCCGTTATGGGCTCGGACGGTGCAGTTAATATTATTTCGCGCGCCCAGATCTTACAGGCTGAAGACCCCGAAGCGGAAAGAGCAAAGCTAATCGAGGAATATAAGGAAAGGTTCGCAAATCCTTACAGGGCAGCTGACCTCGGATTCGTTGATGAAGTCATTAGGCCTGAAGACACAAGGAATAGGGTTATCTCCGCTTTTGAGATGCTCGACGGGAAAAGGCAGACCAATCCTCCGAAAAAGCACGGTAACATACCACTTTAATACCAAGGAATCATTGAATGTTTAATAAGGTTCTCATAGCAAACAGGGGAGAAATCGCAGTCAGAATTATCCGGGCATGCAGGGAGTTGAGCGTAAGCACCGTTGCCGTATATTCCGATGCGGACAGACGATCCCTTCATGTGGCGCTCGCCGACGAAGCCTACCATATCGGGGGCTCGGCACCGGGAGAGAGTTATCTTAACAAAGAAAAGATTATAGAGGTGGCGAAAAGCTCCGGCGCAGAAGCCATACATCCCGGCTTCGGCTTCCTTTCCGAAAACGACTCCTTCGCAGATATGTGCGAAAAGGCCGGAATCGTGTTCATTGGCCCGGGTTCGGAAGCAATACGGTTGATGGGAGATAAAATCACCGCAAGAAAGATAGTCCATGATGCAAAGGTGCCCCTAGCTCCGGGATCGGAAGGTGCTGTGAGCGACGTAGAGGCCTCCGTAATCGCCGACGAAATAGGATATCCGATAATGATAAAGGCCTCCGCGGGAGGGGGCGGCAAAGGCATGAGACTCGTCAGAGACAAGGAAGAATTCGAAAGCTCTCTCCGATTGGCAAGGAGCGAAGCCCGTTCCGCTTTCGGTGACGACTCGGTTTTCATCGAAAGGTTTATAGAGCGTCCGAGGCACATCGAGATACAGATCATTGCCGACTCGGAAGGAAATACGCTCTACTTATTCGAGCGCGAATGCTCCATCCAGAGAAGGCACCAGAAGGTGATCGAAGAAGCTCCCTCCTCTGCGATAAGCTCTAGGATGAGAAAGAAGATGGGCGAAGTCGCCGTTAGGATCGCGAAAGCGGTTAAATACAGGGGAGCCGGCACTATAGAGTTCATAATGGACCAAAAACAGAATTTTTATTTCCTCGAGATGAATACGAGGGTACAGGTTGAGCACACGGTAACGGAGATGATAACCGGCTTCGATATCGTAAAATGGATGATTAGGATAGCCGCCGGAGAAATGCTTCCGTTTGAACAGAAAAGCCTCGTCATGAAGGGACACGCTCTCGAGTGCAGGGTATATGCCGAAAACCCGGAGACGAATTTCCTCCCGTCGCCCGGGGTGATCGAATATCTGAATACGCCGAGCGGGCCCGGCATCAGGAACGACTCCTCTATATATAACGGATGCGAAATCACCTCTTTCTACGATCCGATGCTCTCGAAGCTCATAGTCTGGGCCGATACGAGAGAGAGCGCGATAATGAAGATGGAATCGGCTCTCCGGGAGTACGTAGTGCTCGGCGTGAAAACGAACATAGGGTTCCTGATCCGTGTAATGAACAATGATGAATTCAGGAAGGGAAAAATAGATACGGGATTCATAGAGAGACACCCAGAACTTTTAAAACCGCCGTTGGCAGAAACAGAATCGGCCTTGATAGCTGCAGCGCTCTCTATGTACGGTTCTGAAAGCGTCAGTCAGCCAGCACAGAAACCGGCATCGAACTGGAAACTCTTCGGAAGAAGATCAGGCGTATCCAGGAGCCCGATTGCATGACATACACCTTCAGATTCCGAGACCAGCTTTACAAAATCACTCTTGAAAAAGACGATAGCCAGCTACAGATGGAAATCGACGGCAATAAGATACCGGTAGATTTCGAGAAGACCGAAAAGAATCTGTATTCAATCATAATAAACGGACAGTCTAAAAAAATCGGCGTTCTGAAGAAAGGCAAGAAGCTACAGATCTTTCTGGACGGCGATCTCTACGAGCTTGAAGCTGTTTCGGAAAGGGAGCAGCGCAAGACCTCTCACATTGCAAAGGGCATTCAGGAAATAAAATCCCCGATGCCGAGCAGGGTAGTAAAGATACTCAAGGGCGAGGGCGATGAAGTCGCACCCGACGAGGGAATCATAGTGGTCGAAGCTATGAAGATGGAGAGCGAGCTCAAATCCCCGATCGCGGGAAAAGTCAAAAATATAATGGTGAAGGAAGGAGACGCGGTCGAATCCGGGACTGTGCTTCTAGTAGTCTCCTCGGAGTGAATCCCTCTTCCATCAATCAGTGAATCTTGAGGCAAATAGGACCGGCCGCTGTTATGACTTACTGCAGTCGCCGCTCGGGCGACGATAGGGCCCCCGGGCATTTGGTAGTGCGGGTCCACACAGTACTTTTACTATACTCGTTTCGGTAGCGGCGTCATTCATGATTCCCGTTACGTGGAGAGAGGGGTGGTAAAGCTCGCAGCTGCTTTTTGCACAACAGCCACTTATCTGTCCGTTTTCGTTGATTAATATTATGTGCGAAAGGTACTTTGCCATTATCTTGGTCTGCATATTATCGTGATACTAGGTCCCGCTTATTGATTCAATCGGATAAAAAACCGGACGTCATTGAATCAGGTTTATACCTGCACGCTGCCTCTTCTGCCAGCAATCCGAATTCGTGTATAGTCAGTGTCTCAGCCCGTCTCCTCCTGTCTATACCGCACGAAGCCAGAACGCTTTCCGCCTCGTCTTTGGAAAGAATGGATCTGAGCGAATTCCCGAGCATCTTCCTCCTCGACGAAAACGCCGCCCGCAGTACCTTCTCGTAAAGCCCCTCATCCTTTATCGGAACTCTCGGCTGAGGAAGCGGGACGAATTTCAGGACGGCGGAATCGACCTTCGGCTTGGGCCAGAACGCTGACGGCGGAACCCGGAACTTGATCTCTACATCCATATAAGTCTGGACCAGAACGGATAAGGAGCCATATTGCTTACCTCCGGGACGGGCGGTTATACGCTCGCCGACTTCAAGCTGGAGCATCAGTATAAGAGATGAAAACATTTCACGATATTTAAGGAGCTTCAGAATGACCGGACTGGATATGCTGTAAGGAAGGTTCGAGACGACTTTCATCTTCTTATCCCTGTAGTAACTCGCGTAATCAATCTTGAGACAATCGCCGAAGACTAGTTCCACGTTCCGACGGCTATCGAGTAATTCATGTAAGCGGGACATGACCCTTTCGTCTTTCTCGATTGCAACAACTCGCCCCGCCTTATCCGCAAGAGCGAGAGTAAGCGCTCCCACGCCGGGCCCGATCTCGAGAACGTCGTCCTCAATCGATATCTCCGCGACCTCTACGATCCTCTCAATCACCCTCCTGTCCGTGAGAAAATTCTGACCAAGGCTCTTTCTCGGATAGGCTCTTTCGCTCGTGAAAAACTCTTTGGGATTAAACTCTTTTCTACTTCCGCTTGTCATATTAACCGGGGAAATTTCATATTAGAAAGTATAGCTTCTACATCAAGGGATATTAAAGGGAGTGATGGTGTTAATAGAAGGTGTCACACGCTCGTGACTCCTAAACGCTCAGCTCCCAAATTCCTCGAGTGATATATCCTCGTAGTGCGTTATCCTATTTTTACCTTGATTCTTCGATTCGTATAGCGCCCGGTCCGCCCTTTCGACCAGTGACTCCCTGTCACCAGCGCTCTGGGGATAGGTAGCAATGCCCATGCTGAGTGAGACAGCTATATCTCCAGTATCGGATTTTAAAGACATCTTTTTCAGATTGCTCTTTATCTTTTCAGCGACTACGATCGAATCGATCTTCTTAGTGTTGGGAAGAATAACGGCGAATTCGTCGCCGCCGTACCTTGCGGAAATATCCACTTTTCTCAACGACTCGCGCAATAATTTCCCAAGCGAAGATAACACCGTATCGCCTGCCTGATGACCGTATGTATCGTTTATAACTTTCAAATTATCCACATCTACAAGCAAGAGAGAAGCCTCCGTCGAGAACCTTTCCGAATGAACGAGTGTATATGTAAGCATTTCCTGAAAATGTCTGTGGTTGTACAACCCTGTGAGCCCGTCCCTGATCGCAAGCTCTTTTACCTTCTGGTAGTTGAGGGATGAGGTCAAGGCCTTAGCCGACTCACAGCAAATGATTTTTGCAAGGCTGATCTCACCGTCGTTAAAGGGGTTTTTCACCCTCCTGCAGATTACAACGCAGCCAAGAACTGGCTGATTATGAGTATCGACTTCCTGTAACGTCTCGTGGAACGGGTATATCAGCACCGACTTTATGTTCTTGATGCCGAGAGCAAAATCGATTTCTTTTCCGAAAACGCTTTTGTACCTTGCCCTCGCCGAGAGGTCGTCGAACTGGAAATGGTTGCCGCTCTCCGCAACCAGTCCGATCAGGGTTTCGCCATGCGGAATTTCCTTATTTTCAAGATGCTCTTTCATGCCTTCGCTCGCCCTTTTGAGGTAACTGTATCCGCGTTCTTTATCCACCAGCGATACACCCACAAAATCGGCCTCGAATATCCTCATAAGAGTCTCGATAATATGATCGAGAATTGTATCTATATCGCCAGTCGAGTTGAGCTTCTGAGTAAAGTCATAGAATGAATTGAGCTCCTGCGAGCTGAGATTGACCTTCTCCGAAAGCTGAAACCTGTCAATGATTTCAACTATCTTGTCGGAAATGAGGGATACGATGAGCTTTTCCTTTTCACCGAATGCCTCCTGCTGGAGGCTATCGACCACGAGCATGCCGAAAATGTTCTCACTCCCTTCATTCTTGTACATTTCGCCCTTAAATAAAAGCGGCGTGGCCAGGAGTGATTTAACCGGTACGTTTTTATTATAGTATACGAGATTTTTTCTGACGTTCTTGATGCTGGTAATTAGAACCTGGGTCTTGGTCTTTAACACCCAGCCCAGATAACCGCCCCGGAAATTAAGCCTCTGGCCCCTGTCGATATAGTCCTTGCTCTTGGATATGAAATCCGCTATCGCGTAAAGACCGTCGTCCATCTTCATATAAAGCACAACGCTGTGATTCGGAACGAGCTCGCATAGAATGCTGAGAGAGCCTCTTATTCCGTTCTTAAGCTCTTTTATGCTAAACGACTCGCTCATTTCATCTTTATCGACGTTTCCGGATATGAGAGTGGGAAGAACTATTTTTTTTCCTCTGTTTCTCTGAAATACATAAGCGCCCAGACGCTCCTTATGACTTTTAAGTAAAAATCCGATGACTACCGTCGTAATGAGAAGCAGTGAAAGCAGAACGGGAGTACCATGTCCCATTTTGAGAGCTATCTGAATAATGGAGATGGTTAAGAATGAGAGGCTTCCTCCCGCCCATCCGAATAGATAAATAAGCACAGGGACCATCAAAAACGATGCGGGGAAAATATCGTTTCCAAATATCTCCAATACGACCTCAAACAAAAGGGTATACAGAAGAGAGAACTCGAGCCTGTCGAGTACGGTAATTTTTTCAAAACCGGCTCTTATATAATTAAGCGTCCTGTAGCCGACGGTCGAAATCAGAAGAAGCGTTACCAGAATGGAGTAAAAATTTAGTGAGCGAAAGCTGTCCTTGTATATAAGTGTGAATATCAGTGCAGAGAGCAGAACAATAAATACTTTACCGAGTAAAAAATTCGAGTATGTAATTTTATTCTTTAAATCTGTATATTTTTTCACCTGTTTTGATCATCCCCAGCTCGTCTCTAATTATTTTTTCCATATAAATCTTGTCCTCTTTTATCAAATCTATTCTCTTTCTGAGCTCGTTGTTTGTAAGTTCAAGTTCCTTTGCCTCCATTATGACCTTATCGTTCTCCTTATGGAGAGCATAGACATGAGCTATTTCCCTTGCGAAAAGGTATACAAGAAGCGATACTACCGCCAGTATTAATATCACTCTGAATATCAACCTTTCCAATTTATAAAATAATCAAATCGCCGGTTAAAAAGGGATTCGATCTCCTCTCTATTCCGATAGTCGTTGAGGGGCCGTGCCCGGGGTGTACATCGTATGCATCCGGAAGTACCATTAGCTTGGTCTTGATCGAGCGGACAAGCTCCCTCATTGTTGTCCCGCCTGTAAGGTCTACCCTTCCCACGCTCCCCGCAAAAAGTGTATCCCCAGAAATAATCTGGTCGTCGATCAAGAGACAGATGCTCCCCCAGGTGTGACCGGGCGTATGCAGAACCTTTGCCCTGAGGTTACCTATCTCTATTTCATCCCCCTCCTCAATATAGCCCTCTATTTCCGGTACCTCTACATCCCCGAACTGCGGGAATCTCATTGCCGATTCGGGAAGCGCCTGTAGGACCGGTTCCTCTTCCGGGTGTATATAGAATCCTACGCCTAAAGCTTTTTTTGCCGCTTCGGCCCCCGCTACGTGGTCTATATGAGTGTGAGTATTCACTATCTTGGTAATAGTCAAACCGGACCTCTCCACCTCCGCCAGTATATCGTCTATATGCTCACCCGGGTCAATAAGAATAGCCTCATTCGTCTTCTCATCCCCTACGATGTAGCAATTCGTAAGAAAGATACCACCCGGTATGCATTTAATTATCATGACTTAATCTCCGCCGCAACTATTCGATAGTGAATCCTGTAAATTCATCTGCAAAGCTCTCCCACTCTATTTCCACCTTATTAACGACCGCATGCCTCGGGCCTTCATGAGACCATTCAACGAATTTTTCGATGTCTTCCATCACGCCTTCCGCAACCACTTCAACTGAGCCGTCCGGGTTATTCCTAACCCAGCCGAAAAGGCTGAGTTCGTTTGCTTTATCCAGAGTTGACGCCCTGAAGAATACCCCCTGAACTCTCCCATATATTTTCAGACGCACCCTGCTGTTTGACATTTCACAGGCTCAGATTACCAAAACACCGATTTAGTGTCAATGAATCACCAGTTATCACGATAAATTTCATAACTCCTCATATAGTTATGATCTAATTTTTAGAAT